>NZ_CACZTX010000001.1:300000-498936 GCF_902784195.1 uncultured Methanobrevibacter sp. | reverse complement strand
TTCCTGTGTATACTGCGGATTATGTGCTGAAAGCTGTAATTTTGAAGCAATTAAGCTTAAGGAAGAGTTCTTTACAAATAGGAATCATGAGATATTCTTTATAAAAAGAGACTTGAGAGGAAGAAGAAAGGGTACTGTAGAGATTAATCATCATGCTTGCCAATTGTGTGAAGTTTGTGTGAAAAACTGTCCGGTTGATGCATTAAGTGTTGAAGACGGAAAGGTTGTTGTAAATCATGATGATTGTATTTCATGTAGAAACTGTGAGGGAATCTGTCCAGTGAATGCAGCAAGAGTCTCAACCATTTGGCAGTTCTTATAATATCATTTTAAATTATTTTATTTTAAAATAAAATTTTCTTTTTTTATTTTTATTAGATTACACTTAATGAAATTGAAATTAAACACTTGAAGTTTAGGAAGATTAGATTATGGTAAAAAAAGTCTTTATCACAGATTGTGAAGGGCCATTGACATTAAATGACAATGCTTATGAATTGGCAGATGAGTTTATTGATGATGGTGGAAAATTATTCAAGATCATCAGTCGCTTTGATGATTACTTGGTTGATGATGTCAAGCTTGAAAATTATCATGCTGGTGACACACTTAAACTTATTGTTCCATTTTATAAATTAGCTGGACTTACAAATGAAAAAATGATTAAGTTTTCAAGGGAAAATATCTATCTTGTTGATGGTTCTGATGACACTCTCAGATTCGCAAATGAACTTATTGATTCTTTCATAGTTAGTACTAGTTATGGTCAATATATTGAAGCTCTATGCAATTATATTAATTTCCCATTCCAAAATACTTATCACACACAACTTGATGTAGATGGGGCTACTAATTTTAATCAATCTGATGCAAAATCCAAAACTGTTGGTGTCAAATCACCAAAATTTATTGAGGAACTTAAGAAAGTTGATGAGTTTAGAAAAATCATACTTGAACATGGTGATGAAAGTGAAGATGACTTCAATGTTTTGTATGACATTTTCTTCAATGAGTTTCCAAAGCTTGAAATCAACAAGTACATTGAAAGTGTGAAAACTGTTGGTGGTAAAGGTAAGCAAATTGCAGTTGAGGATATTGTTGAGAAATTGGATTTGGGTCAAGGTTCAATAATCTACATGGGTGACAGCATAACTGATGTTGAGCCATTGCAATATGCAAGGGATAATGGAGGATTGTCTGTTAGTTTCAATGGAAATGAGTATCCTTTGAATGTTGCAGAGATTGCAGTGATATCTGACCATACAATAGTAAGTTCCATATTGATTGACCTTCATTCAAGATTTGATAAGGATTATGTCTTGGACTTTATCAGAACTTATTCTGAAAAGGGTCCTGATGAGGCATTTGGAGACTTTGAAGTTGATTACTCTCTCATTGAAGAGTTTGAAAAGGTCTTCCATAATAAGAATGCCCCAATCATAGAGATTATTTCAGATGAAAATAGGGAGCATTTGCTTAAGTTAAGCAAAGAGATGAGAAATAATATCCGTGGTAAAGATATTGGCGGACTAGGTTAATATTATATTTAGAATATATTTAATTGATTTATTACTAATGAGATGACATTTATGGTAAATTATGATAAGGTTGAAGATACATTCTTTGAATCATTTGATGGAATGTATATCAGAGCATTGATTACAGCAGAAGACGAATTGACTGTAAAGGAAGCAGCTTACGATGCTACAGCTACACCAAGTGCTGTCATTGGCAGAGTTGAAGCAGGTGTGGAAGCTTTTGTAGACGCTGATAAGACTCCTGATGGAAGACCTGGAGCTATTGTCCAGTTCTGGTTAACTGATGACTTGAAAAAATTTGAAAAGGAATTATCCTACAGAATTCGTCAAGACATTCTTGTAAAGCCATTTACAAGGGTATTCAGCATAACTGAAAATCCTGTTGGCGCTATTGGAATGATGGAAAGCGTAGGCCATTGTGGGGATGGCTATGAATGGGAAATTGAAGAGTTTGGAAGAAAGATGATCAATGTCCCAATTGCAGTTCCTGATTTCCAGATTGAATCTGAACTTGCTTATGCAGAAGGAATCATGGGAGGTAACTTCTGGTATATGTGTTCCACAAAAGAAGCTGTCTTAAAGGCAGGCAGAATTATCATCGACACTATTATGGAAGTTGAAGGAGTCTGCACTCCTTTTGGAATATGCTCTGCTGCAAGTAAGCCTGAAACCAATTTCCCTGAAATTGGTCCAAGTACAAATCATCCGTATTGCCCTTCATTGAAGGAAAGACTCGGTGATGAGTCAAAAGTTCCTGAAGGGGTAAATTATATTCCTGAAATCGTTATAAATGCAACCAGTCAGGAAGGTATGAACTTGGCTATTAAAAAAGCTATTGATGCTATAATTGACATCCCTGGTGTTGAAAGGATTTCAGCTGGAAACTTTGAAGGCCAATTAGGTGAGCATAAGACCAATTTATTGGATATTTTGAAAGAATAATACTTTATAATCTTTTTACGATGTGAATTAAATGGAAGAAAATGATAAGAATATTCCAAAATCCTCAAATAATGTAACTGCTGAAGATTTAGGTGTTGATGAAATAGTTTATGATGCAATCAATGTGGATGTAATAGGCTTTGGTGCATTGAATGTAGATAAGCTCTATAAGGTTGGACATATTGCAGAAATCGATGGGGAAAGCTTCATTAAAGGTGAAGAGGAATCTCCGGGGGGTTCAGCAGCCAATACAATCATAGGACTTTCAAAGCTTGGATGCTCAACATCATATATTGGAAAGATAGCAGATGATGAGGAAGGAGACTTATTGGAATACAATTTGATGATCAATGATGTTTACTTAACAAATCTCATCTATGCAGATAGAGGCAATTCAGGTAAGGTATTGGGATTCATTTCTGATGCAGGAGATAGGGCTCTTTATGTAGACCCTGGTGTAAATGATGAGATAACAATTGATGAAATCAATCCATTGAATGTCAATGCATGCAAGATACTTCATTACACCTCATTTGTTGGGGATTCATTCAATGCTCAAAAGGAATTGTTGCCATTATTGGCAGATAAGATTGTCTTAAGTTTTGATCCTGGAATGCTTTATGCTAAAAAAGGAGTAGGAGAACTTAAGGAAATCCTTGAAAGAACTGATATTCTTCTTATTAATGAAGCTGAATTGAAGATATTGTTTGAAGATTATTATAAGGAAAAATTGAATTTATCTGATGATGATTCATTAAGCTTTAGAGATTTGGCAGTTTATGTTCGCAATGATGGCATTGATACTGTGGTTGTAAAAAGAGGCTCTATTGGAGCTTATGCAATAAATAAGAAGGATGAAGAGGTTAAAATACCTGCATTCGAATGTGATGCAGTTGATACAACCGCTGCAGGAGATTCATTCAATGCTGGTTTCCTGTATTCCTATCTTAAAGGATACGATTTGGCTAAATCATGTACAATAGCTAATTGGGTTGCTTCAAAATCAGTTCAAGCTATTGGAATTTCTGGTTTGCCTACTTTAGAGGAATTGGAAGAGTTTACACAGTCCTTATGAAAAATTTTAATTTAAAAGATTATTTGATATAATAAATTATTTAAATTATTTAAAAGATATATAAACATAATAATGTTTTAAACTAGTGAAATTTAAGATTAGAATTTTGGTCATTAGAGTAAATTGATAATAAACTTTATCTATGGGGATAAAAATATGGAAATTAAACTAAAAAAGCAGATTGAAACCTTAGAGAGGGAAATCACTCTTAAATCTGTAGATTTAGATGAAGATATTGAAGACTTTAATGTAGACATTCATGATTTCAACGATCAGGAAAAGCTAATAACCATTTCACCTCGTTGTGTCAGATGCAATCTTTGCGTTGAAGAATGCCCTATTAAGGTTATCAGTTCTTCCACTTGGCTTAAAAGAGCTAAAATAGGTGAAGATTGTGTGCAATGTGAGATTTGTGCTCAAACCTGTCCGGTTTCATGTATTTATGTATGGGATGCTGAATCAGTCATTAAGGAGGATGATTCTGTAGAATATACATTAAAGGAGATTAAGGTTCCTCATAGAACTCTTAAAATGGAAGACATTTCCATAAATCGTAATGAATGTATTGGCTGTGGGTCTTGTCTTAAATACTGTCCTACCAATGCAATATCTCTTAGAACTAAAGAATTCATTGAAGAGCATGGAGAGGCATGTCCAATAGATGGCGCTATTGACTCTGAAGATGGATATGTGTATTCCTATATTGACAAGGACCGTTGTTGCGGTTGTGGATCTTGTGCTAACTTATGTATTCAAGGAGCAATTAACCTTAAAAGGGACTTAGGTCCAGTAGTGATTTACAGTCACATTGATGTCAATCAGGATATCTGTGTAGCTTGTGAGTTATGTGAAGATAACTGTCCTGTTTCTGCCATTAAGGTTGTTGACGGTGAGATTATTCTAAATAATGATAAATGTATAAGATGCAAGGAATGCAGTTCCAGATGTCCTGTAGGTGCTTTAAATTTAGTTTTAGATGATTAAGAAATAAATGAAAAAATTTTTTAAAAAATAAAATTGGATAATGGATTATTTTTACAGATTTTTTAAAATCTTATGGAGAAGTGTTTAAAATGAAAGCTAAAGAGATGATGGATAAGGAATTTGTTTATGTATCAAAAGATGATACTATCGAAGATGTTTCTATAAAAATGGAAGAGTACAGAAGATTCACCGCTCCAGTTTTAGATGAAAACATGAAATTGGAAGGTTGGATTACTTCATTCAACATAACCAAAGGATTACGTGAAGGAAAGACAACCATTGCTGATGTTATGAGTCCTGTTGAGGAAATCATGACCATTAATGAAAATGAAGCGGCAAGAAATGTTGTTATTGCAGCTTCAAACAATAAATTAATCAGCATTCCTATTATCAATGATGAAAATCAGGTAATCGGTGTTACAAGATCTGTAGATATTGTAGATTCCATGTCTTCATTATATGATATTAAAGTAAATAAAATCTACAAAGCTATGGAAAAAGAGCTTAGAGGAGTCAGTTGGGATGAATTGATGGAAGCTTCCGCTAAAATCTCTACAAGAACAACTGGTGTAAAAATCACTGCCGAAGAGTATGAGAAAAATATTGAAAATGCCACATTTGGTGAAGCCATTTGGGCAACTGGTGGTCTTGAAAAGTTCTTTGCAGGCCTTATTTCTGTTGGAGAACTTGTTATTGCACGTAAAGTAGGTCGTGCAAGACGCTAATATTTTCAAATCTCTTTAGATTTAAAATTTCTCCTTTTTTCTTTTTTTATTTTTTTTCCCTGTTCTTATTTTTTTTATCTCTTCGGTTCCTATTTTTATTTTATTCTAATTTTAGTTATTTAAGCCATTTTTATAAGAAATTAAATACAAAAAATTCTATCATGATTTCATAGACTAAAATTAAGCCTATTCCTCCTAAAATTCCTGTAATGAATCTGAGAGTGTTATTGCTTTCTCTCATTTCAAATAGTTGCGTAAATCCATCGATTGCACATGGGATTAAAAGGATGATTCCTAAAAATAGAGTTGTTAAGGAATAGGGAACTGGGAAGAACTTTATAAGGATTATGCTAGCTATCCCACTAATGTAAAACCCTGTGCATCTTGCGCAAACAGGAAATTGGCGTCCTTTATAAAAGAAGCTTCTTTCAGGTCTTCTATGACAGATATAATCGAATACACTCATTTTTTAACCTTTCTTTTAACATTTATTCTTTAAAGAGACTTATACAATCAAGGGTCTATAATCAATAGATTTTACGATAAAGAGGTTTATACTATCAATACATTAACTATTATAAAAAGTACTGCAAGTACTATTAAGGTACTGCAACATCCTTCATTCCTATTTACATTATTTTCGTCATTTTCAAAATAAGTTTCATAAATTAAAAATTCTTCAGGACCAAGATCCATTCTATCACCCTCTAATTATATTATTTAATCTTATTTTATTCCTATTTATTATTTAAATTTAATTAAATTTACTTAATTAATTCTTAGTTAATTGCGTCTAATTGTTCCCATCCCCTTAAAATTTTTTTCATATTGAATAATTTTATTAATAATAAAAACATATCCTATAACATATAAACAGTTAAAATTATTTTTAATTAATTTAAACAAATTTAACAACTATTAACTATGAAGTGATTTTTATGTCTAAATATAATGAATATCAAGATAAAACCATATTAGTAACTGGTGGAGCAGGTTGTGTTGGAAGTAACTTAACAAGAAGATTAGCAGAATTAGGTGCAGAAAAAGTGATTATACTCGACAATATGTCTTCCGCTTATGAATGGAATGTGCCAACAAATGAAAATGTAGAGCTCATTCAGGGGGACATTTTGGATGATGAAGAGCTAAAGAGAGTATTTAAAATGAAACCTGATTATGTTTTCCATTTAGCTGCTCACTTTGCTAACCAAAACAGTGTTGACAATCCTGAAACAGATTTAATGGTAAATGGTATTGGTATCTTGAAAGTTCTTCAATATGCTCAACTTACTGGTGTTGAAAGATTTGTATATTCCTCTTCTGGTTGTGGAGTATACGGTTTAGACTCTAAAATGCCATTTGAAGAACATGACATTTCTATTTCATTGCACACTCCTTACCAAGTAACTAAATTGCTTGGTGAATTATATACCAATTATTTCCATAACTTATATGACATGCCTATTGTAAATGCAAGATTCTTCAATGTATTCGGTCCTGGGGAAGTTCCTGGAAAATACAGAAATGTTATTCCTAACTTCTTCTACTGGTCTATGACTAAACAGGCATTGCCTATTACCGGTGATGGATCTGAAACAAGAGACTGGACCTTTGTAGGAGATATTGTAAATGGTCTCTTATCAATGGGTGTTGAAGAGGAAGCTATTGGTGAAGCTATTAACCTTGGTTCCGGTAAGGACCATAGGGTTATTGACATGGCAAATAAGGTTAATGAATTAACTGGAAACCCTGAAGGAATCGCTTATGTGGCAAGACGTAATTGGGATGCTAAAACCAAATTGTTGTCTTCCATTGATAAGGCAAAAGACATTCTCGGTTACAAACCAACTGTTTCATTTGATGATGGTTTAGAAAGAGTCTATGGTTGGTTTACAGACAACTGGGAAAACATTGAAAGAGATGCAGAGTTCTGATTATCTCTTTTAATTATTTACTATTTTTTATTTTTTAATTATTTTTTAAAAAGAGTTATTTCAATTATTTTTTCTATTTTTGTTATCAATTTTTTAAAAAGAGTTTTTATCTATTTCTTTTTTAATTATTTTTTAAAAAGAGCTATTTTAATCATATAAAAAAAAGAAAATGGTTTATTTAAAAACCAAATAAACTGGATAAATTACTGGAACCACTCATGTTCATTGCACTTGAATTGTACATTTGAGTCATGTTTGTGGTATTGAATGGATTTAAGATAATGTTCGGATCCATTTGACCAGTGAAAATCAAGAAACCGATTAGAGCAAATTCAGCTATTAAAACAACTAATTGGACTAATCCATGTTTTCTCGCGTTTGAATCTTTTCTTGTTATCAGATAAATGGCAAAAATAAAACCAAGAACACTACCTAATATTGCAAATAAGTAACCTATGATAATCATCCATCTGTAACTTTCTTTTCCGGATGAGAGTTTTTCAGGCATATGATTTAGTTTGACTTCTTGTTTTTTTCCTCCACGTGTAGGAATAAAGAAGACATTGGAATCATCTTCCTCTGCATTGTATTCATCATAGATAGTCCCACAGTAAATGCAGAAATCGGTAGTTCCATCGTTTATTTTTCCACATCTAGGACATTTAATTGGATTCATTTATACCACTATTTTAAATATATTTTAAATTTTTATTATTCTATTAATCTTAATTTGAATTTTTAATATAAGCTTTGTACTATATTATTTAATATTTAATATAATTTATAATTTTTTATTCTATTTTCCCCTTATCTTTTTTTTAGAAATAAGTAAACTATTTACCATCATCTTTTAATCCACATTCGCTGCAGACATGCTCCTGAATGCTTATGATTCCTCCGCAAGACTCACACTTCCAGTTAATGCTGTCTTCCAACATTATCTTATTGATTCCAGTATAGGTGATTCTTTTTGCATTGTCTAATGTGGAAAAATTGTATCTTTTCTTGTAATTCTTATCTTGCTTTTTAATGAGTTTGCAAGGAAATTCACTGCATCTGCCACAATACCTGACTCTTTTTGTTTCAAGACATTTTTTTATTTTGCATTTCAATGCTTTTTTGGTCTTGTTAGGACTATCAATAAGGCATCCTGGACATGGGTTATTCTCTGATAAATGCTTTATGCATAGTTTGCAATTCATACCACAAGGTGCAAACATGATTGTATCAATCTTTTCAGGCATTTTCATTTTCAACACTAGAATTATCTTTTTAATTTATTTTTTAAATTCTTTTTTATTTAATTATTTTTAATTTAATATTTTTTAATTTAATTATTTTTTATTTCTCCTTTTTTATTAATTCTTTTTATAATCTTATTTTCCATTAAAGATAAATTTTATATATTTCCAATAATATAATAGTATTATTTATTTTAGAATAAATTTTTCATTTATTTGAATAAAGGGGGATTAATATGAAGTTAAAAGGTAGAAATTTATTAATCATACTAATTATTTTTATTTTAGGATTTTCCATTATATCTGCAGGATCAGCTTATACTGGAACTGGATTCACTCATGATATTCCTTTTTCCAAATATTCTGATTTGTCCAATGATGATATCTTAAAGAAATATGATGATACAGATTGCCAGCCGGAATTCACTGGTTTGTGCACTTATGTAACTGATGGTGACACCATTGAAGTCGATGGACTTGGAAAGGTGCGTTTTGTGGGAGTGAACACTCCGGAAAGAGGAGTGGAAGGTTATATCTGCTCTAAACGTTTTGTTCAGAAATTTTGCTTGAACAAGGAAGTGAGCTTGGATATTGATGATTCAAAGTACACAGATAAATATGGCAGATACTTGGCTGTTGTCATTGTAGACGGCAAGAACCTAAATGAAATGCTTTTGAAGGAAGGGCTTGCTGAAGTCATGTATATTCCTCCAAGTGAGTTCTATCCATATGATTGGGCACCTAATTCAGATGGATACTCAAAGTATGTAAGTTCATACAGCTCTTCAAACAGCGGCAGTTCTTCATCCAGTTCAGATTCTGGATCTTATATAGCAAGTGCAAACAGCCATAAGTTCCATTACACTACCTGTAGGTGGGGTAAAAAGATTTCTGAAAAGAATAAGGTCACTTTCAATAGCAGATCTGATGCAATTAGCCAAGGTTACGAACCATGTAAGGTTTGCCAACCTTAATTGCTTTTACTATAGTTATAGTGATAAAAACAATAAGTATTAGTTACTTTTTAGCATAATCAAGTGACAAAAGCATTAAATATTTTTTAAAATAAATTATTATTATCTATTATTATTTAAAAAGACTATTTTTTGGAGTTTTTACAATGAAAGAGGAAGTGTTTTACGGTAAAGGCATGGGAAAATTAAAAGAGGAAGATGAAGATTTATACCAAGCTATTGTAGCATTAAATGATGCTGTATGGAATGGAAAGGCATTGGATTACAAGACTCAAAAGTTGATAGCTATTGGAATTGCAGCTTCCAATGCAGACAGCCGTGCAACTGAAAAGCAGATCATGAGTGCTAAAAAGGAATTGGGTGTCACTCGTGATGAAGTTGTGGATGTTTTGAAAGTTGTATTGTTGACTTCAGGCATGCAACCATTCAATAAGGCTTTGCAAATAGCTAATAAAGTCTTCGAAGAGTAATTTAATAGTTTATTATTTTTTTTTAGGTTGTAAAATTATGGGTGAAAAGGTATTTTACGGCAAAGGCATTCGCAGAATTAAAAAAGAGGATTCTGAACTATATGATTCAATTGAAAATTTAGATAAGAATGTTTGGAATGCCAATGCTTTGGATTACAGGACTCAAAAGTTAATAGCTATTGCAATCTCTGCAACTAAACCTGAAAGCTCTTCATTCTTAAAACAGGTTTCTAAAGCTAAAAAGGAACTTGACATCAGTCGTGATGAAATGATGGATGTTTTAAAGGTAGTTCTTTTAACTTCAGGTATGCAGCCATTCAATAAGGCTTTAGAAGTGGTTAATAAATTGTATGATTGATTTTTTTATTTTTATTTTTAGATTAATTTTTTGCTATTTTTTTTACTTTTTTTAAATTATTCTTTTTCCAAAAGCTCAAAAACTCTTTCAATTGAATCAGCTATTTTAAAGGTGTTCTTATCAATCTCTTCTCTAACGACTCCTTCTTCCAACATAAAATCAAGCATTTCTAACATAGGGTCATAATAATCGAAGAGATTAAAGAGGATTATCTTTTTGTTGTGCTGTTTTAATTTCTTCAACACAATGATTTCAAAGAATTCATCAAGGGTTCCTATTCCACCAGGGGCTATTATGAAAGCATCTGAATTTTTTAAAAATAGCTTTTTTCTCTCATCCATGGATTCTGTGTAAATGAATTCATCGCAATCTCTACAGATTCCTTCAAAATCTTCCATCCATTCCGGTGCAATTCCTATAACTTTTCCATTATTGTCTATTGCTCCTTTTGAAACAGCACCCATAACCCCTGTAGATCCTCCACCAAATACAAGAGTATGTCCTCTTTTAGCTATTTCCTCTCCTAATTTGTATGATTCTTCAGTATATTTGGATTTTATTTGAGTGCTTCCAGCACCATAAAGACAAATTCTCATATTATCACAATTATTATTTTTAAAATGAATAGATATTTATTATTGTATGTTTAATTAATAAAAAAGCTATAGAAAAATTATAATTAAAGTATAAAAATAGTATAATTTATTATTAAAGGAAAGTAATGTTCCTTTAATAATCCCATTTTCAAGAAAATATTTTAAATAATAATTTCTAGATAATACTTAGTATTATCAATTAATATTTTACTATTTTTAATATTTAAACATTTGCTAGATATTAAAGTTAAATTAAACCATTTTAGCCCATTTTTTAATTTACTAAACTAGTTAAATAAAGTAGAGGAAATTCACTCCAAAGAAATCTAACTTTAGTTTTTTTTTAAGAAATTAATTATTTAATTAGGAGGATAATTAATTTCAAAACTTCGACAAAGTAAAAGAAAAATTCTTTGAATGAAATCTGGGAATTGATTTCAATGATTAAAAGGAATATTTCTTTAACCGAAATTTTAATATTATCACCTCCAAAATTTTCTCGAAAATGGGTGATTTTTTAATGGAGTGAAAAAACCTCTAAAATTAAATTATCTTTGTTTGTTTATAAAATAATAGGAAAATTAGAGGTTAATGTTGATTTAAACTTGGCATATTGTTTTTATTTCGTTATAACATTGATTTAAGATTAGAAAATCAATTTTTAATTAGAAATTTATTTTTTATAATTCTTTATCTATTTAAATAAAAAATTACATATAAATAAATAATAATTCTTTTTTGGAAATTTGGTGAGTTTATGAAAATATTAGTAGTTCAAGAATCAGACTGGTTAAAGAGGAATCCACATCAGCAACACCATTTGATGGACCGTATGGTACTGCGTGGACATGAAGTGAAAGTTATAGATTATCCTATTGATTGGCCAAAAGAGGATCCTGATGGATTCATGTTCAAAAGGGAAGTTCATGACAATGTATTCAAAGTAAAGCCAGAAGCAGACATTCAAGTAATCAGGCCTTCTTTCATTAAAAAACCAGTTTTAAACTACATGTCATTATATTATACTCATAAAAAGGAAATCAAAAGGCAAATTGAAGAATTCAAGCCAGATGTAATCATGGGATTGGGTTTGCTTAATGCTTATTCCGCTTCAAAGCTTGCAAATAAACATAATATTCCATTTGTATACTACTTGATTGATGTGCTATATGCACTTATTCCAGAAAAGACATTTCAGTCATTTGGAAAGAAAGTCAACATCAAGGCAATAGAACGTTCTGACCTTGTAATTACTATCAATCAAAAGCTTAAAGAACTGGCAATGGATTTGGGTGCTAATCCAAATGAAACCATTTTAATTGATGCTGGAATTGATTTAAATGACTTTGACCCTCAACTTGATGATTCAAATATAAGGGATATGTATAACATCGATAAAAATGACACAGTTCTATTCTTTATGGGGTGGATCTATGAATTTGCAGGCATGAAGGAATTGGCTATGGAACTTGGAAAAAATAAGGAAAAGTATCATAACATGAAGATTCTCATTGTAGGTGATGGTGATGCCTATGACAAGATGGTTAAAATTAAAGAGGAGTATGACCTTGGTGACCAATTGATTCTCACTGGAAAGCAACCTTATGAAATGATTCCTGAGTTTTTGGCTTCTGCAGATTTCTGTCTTCTTCCAGCTTATATCGATGAGGAAATCATGCAGGATATCGTTCCAATAAAGCTTTATGAGTATTTGGCTATGGAAAAGGTGGTTATAGCAACAGAGCTTCCTGGAATTTCTAAAGAGTTTGGTTATGGAAACGGAATTGAGTATGTTCAAAAGGCAGAGGAAGTTTTAGAGACTGCTCAAAGGATTCTTGATGAAGGAAAATATGAAGAGATTTCCAAAAAAGGAAGGGAATATGTAAAGTCAAATGATTGGGAAGCAATCACCGATAAATTTGAAAATGCTTTGAATGACTTGGTCGAGTAATAATAGTTTTAAGATATAAGAACAAGTAGAAATCTTTATAACCCATTAAGTTCAATTAAGATTTACACATAAATTTTTTAACTTTTTGAAGTGATGTTAAATTATTTTAAAAATTTTTGTTTTAACTGAAAAGTTCTAATTGGTGATATTATGGCGAGAAAAACTTTTAATGAAAAACTTAACGATTCTAAAGACATGCCTAAAATTATTAAAGTTACAGATGAGAAATCCATTGAACGTTATGGTGGAGAGGATATGCTGATTGCTCCTCCATTTGAGTATAATGAAATCATGGCTAAGATTCCTAAGGGAAAACTGATTACTACAGGCCAAATTAGAGAATTTTTAGCAAAGAAACATGGTGCTGAATTTACTTGTCCGTTGACTGCAGGTATTTTCATTTCTTTAGCTGCTCAAGCAAGTGAGGAAAGAGAGGATAATAAGATACCATTTTGGAGAACTCTTAAAAAGGATGGGGAATTGAATCAGAAATATCCTGGAGGAGTGGAATATCAAAAGGAAATGCTTGAATATGAGGGCCATAGCTTCATTACAAAGGGAAGAAAGAATATAAGATATTTTGTTGAAGATTATGAAGATAAATTATTTGAGTTAGAATAACCTTTTAGTTATTTTAACTAATTTTTATATTTGATTGGATAATTAATTTTTTATATTTTGATTTAACTAATTTTTACCATTAAATAATTGGAGACTGTTTATGCCGGAATTAACATTTAGAAATGCAGAAGAAAAAGATGTTCCTTTAATATTGGAATTTATCAAGAAATTAGCTGATTATGAGCATCGTTTAGATGAGGTTATAGCTACTGAAGAGGCATTGAAGTATTGGATTTTCGATAAGAATCAAGCTGAAGTCATTTTTGCTCTTGAAGATGGAAAGGAAATAGGGTTTGCATTTTTCTTCTTAAGCTTTTCAACTTACATTGCCAATGTCAATATGCACCTTGAAGACCTTTTCATAGACCCTGAATATCGTGGGAAAGGTTATGGTAAGGCATTGTTAAGGGAACTTGCTAAGATTGTAAAGGAAAGAGGTTATGGAAGATTTGAATGGACTTGTCTTGAATGGAATGAACCAAGCAAGGAATTCTATAAATCCCTTGGGGCGGAAGAAAAGGATTGGGATGTTTTCCATTTTACAGGAAAATCCTTAGATGATTTTGTTAATGAAGATTAATTCTTTTCAATTCTAAATTCCTTTATTCTTTTACTTTTTACAATCTTTATTTTCTATTTTTACTTTTATTTTTAAAATTATTCATTTTTTAATTATTTATATTTAATAATTAATCAATAGTTCATTTTTTCCATTATTTTATTTTTGATAATTAATCAATAGTTCATTTTTTAATAATTTTCTTACTATTTTTTATAAAAAATTCATTTATTTTATTGAAAAACACACTCTGTTCAAAAGTTTTAAAAAAGTTTTAATAATGGGATTAATAAATATAAATTTGATAATAAATTAATTAATAAATTTTGAATTAATTTATTTCTTTTTTATAATTTTTATTAATTAATTAAATTATTAACTCTTTAGTTTATAGTGTGATATAATGAGTGAAAATGATAGTGATATGATTTATGGTTTATGGGATAAACCTCCTATTTTTGAGTTGATTTTATTATCCCTTCAACGTTTATGCGCTATTTTTGGTGCTACAATCTTAGTACCAATTGTAGTAAACACCACTGTTGGCGAACCTGTGCTATCTGTTCCAGTTGCTTTGATTGCTTCAGGGATAGGTACACTTATTTATGTAATTGTTACACGGAATAGAAGTCCAGTATATCTGGGAAGTTCATTTGCTTTTATTGCTCCTATGATTGCAGGATTTGCTATTGGAGGTAAGTCAAGTATTTTCTCAGCTTTAATGGTTGTAGGTTTAGTGTATATGGCTATTGCTATAATCATCAGAATTACTGGTAATGAATGGATTAACAAGTTACTTCCTCCAGTAATTGTAGGTCCTATGATTATGGTTATCGGTTTATGTTTAGCTCCTACTGCAATTCAGGAAATCGGTCTTGATCAAGCTGTAGTTCCAATCAATAACCTTATTGTTGCACTTGTTGCATTCTTGACAACTGCTGTAATAGCTATTCGTGGTAGAGGAATGCTTAAGGTTATTCCTTTCTTGATTGGTATTATTGTATCATATGCTGTAGCAGCTTGCTTAGGTATGGTTGACTTCTCAGGATTCTTTGCAGCTAGCTTATTTGAAATTCCTGATTTCTATATGCCATTTATAAACTATAGCTTCAATCCTGCAGCTCTTTTGACAATTGTTCCAATCGCTCTTGTAACTATGGTAGAGCATGTAGGGGACCATAAGGTATTAGGTGAAATCATTGGTCGTGACTTGATTTCTGATCCTGGTTTAAACAAAACCCTTTTTGGTGATGGTCTTGCTACTTTCGTTGCAGCATTCATTGGTGGTCCTGCAAACACAACTTATGGTGAAAACACTTCAGTTGTAGGTTTAACTAGAGTTGCATCCATTTATGTAATCGGTTTGACTGCAGTATTTGCAATTCTCTTTGCATTCTCTGGACATTTAACTGCACTTCTTGCAGCTATGCCTAACCCTGTAATCGGTGGTGTAGCTATTCTCCTTTACGGTTTCATTGCAGTTAATGGGGTAAAGCTCTTGATTCAAGAGGAAGTGAACTTCAACAACAACAAGAACATTGTTGTAGCAGCTACCATGTTGGTTTTAGGTTTAGGTGGAGCTACCTTATCTATCGTTCAAGGTGACTTGTCAGTTTCCATTTCAGGTATGGCTCTTGCAGCAATCGTTGGTGTAATACTCAATTTACTTATTCCAGAAAGAAAAGAGGATAATGAATTCACTGAAGTTCATTAAGATAATGAATTCACTGAAGTTCATTAATCTCTTTTTTTCTTTTTTTTTAAAATTATTATTTTTCTTAAATCTAAAAAACTTTCTCATCTGAATCTGCTTTTTTTATTTATTTTTTCATTTCTTTTTTTAAAATTTTAATTAACTTATTTAATAAATAATCTATAAAAAATTTTATATGTTTTTAAATCAAATATTATAATAATATAATTAATTTTTTTATTATTTTATTTTTTCGGTGATTTAATGCGTATAACTGTAATTGGAACTGGCTATGTTGGCCTTGTAACTGGTGCATGCTTTTCAAAAATGGGAAATAAGGTCTATTGCGTAGATATTGTAGAAGAAAAGATAAATAACCTTAAAAAAGGAATCTTGCCTATTTTTGAACCTCATTTAGGAACTATGGTTATTAATGGTCAAGAGAAAGGAGACTTGGTTTTCACAACTGACATTAAGGAAGCTTTAGATGATTCCAATATCATTTTCATTGCTGTTGGAACTCCTATGGCTGAAGATGGCAGTGCTAATCTAGATTATATATTCTCAGCTGCAACAGATATTGCAAATAACATTTCCCATGATTCCTTGGTTGTTATTAAGTCAACTGTTCCTATAGGTACTGGTTATAAGGTTAAGAATCATATCGAATGCATACTCAAGGAAAACAATTCTCCTGTTAAAATCAGCATTGCATCAAATCCGGAATTCCTAAAAGAGGGAAGGGCTATTGAGGATTGCATGCATCCTGATCGTGTGGTTATTGGTGCTGAAGATGATGAAGTTTTTGAGACTTTAAAGGATTTGTACCAGTCATTTGTTCTTAATCATGATAGGTTTGTATTGATGGATATAAAATCTGCTGAAATGACTAAATATGTTGCCAATGCAATGCTTGCTACTAAAATATCTTTTATGAATGAAATAGCTAATATTTGTGAGGTTACCGGTGCAAATGTTCAGAAAGTGCGCTTAGGAATAGGTTCAGACAGAAGAATAGGTTATGATTTCATTTATGCAGGTTGTGGATATGGTGGAAGCTGTTTCCCAAAGGATGTTCAAGCTTTAATAAACACATCCCAATCACACGGATATTTCCCAAGGATTTTGTCAAATGTTGAAGAGGTCAATAAAGATCAAAAGATGGTATTGGTAAACAAGGTAGTAGATAGATTCGGTGATGATTTATCAGGTCTTACTTTTAGCATTTGGGGTCTTTCATTCAAACCAGGAACTGATGATGTACGTGAAGCCACATCAATCATTGTAATTTCAGAACTTATTAAAAGAGGAGCTAAAATCAAGGCATATGACCCTCAAGCTACTGCAGAGTTCAAAAGAGTTATTGATGATGAGTATTTAAGTTCTATTGAGTTTACTGAAAATAGATATGATGCTTTAGATGGGTCTGATGCTCTTATTTTAATCACTGAATGGAAAGAGTTCAGATATCTTGATTTTGAATTGTTTGAAGAGAAATTAAATCAAAAGATCATATTTGATGGAAGAAACATTTATGATAAGAAAATAGAAAAATTAGGATTTGAATTGTTCCAGATTGGTTGTTGATTCCAAGAATTTTGCGGGGATTCATCATATTATTGTTGTTTTTAAAAGAAATTGCAAACAATACATTTTTAGAATTATTACATGATAAAAACATAACCTTTTAATTTTAGTTTATGGGAAAAATTAACTCGTTTTATGCTGCAAAATACAGATTTATTGAATGGATATAAATATTTTAAATTTTAAAAATCTTTAAATATTATATTTTATATATAATATCATTATATATGAATGTATTTTTGTTTTTTGGGTGATTGTATGGTTAATGTTTCAGTGATTATGCCAGTGTATAATGATGCTTCCCGTCTTGAAAAATCTATTAATAGTTTCCTTAAACAAACTTTAATTGAAAAAGAGTTAATATGTGTTAATGATGGTTCTACAGACAATTCTTTAGAAGTGTTAAATGAGTTTGCTGAAAAGTATGAATCTATTAAAGTTTTCTCTCAAGAGAATCAGGGATCAGGTAAAGCAAGAAATTTGGGGATTACTGAAGCAAAGGGGCAATATATTGGTTTTTTAGATGCTGATGATTTTTTTATAGATGATGATGCTTTAGAGAAATTATATGAGGAAGCAAATAATAATGATGCAAATTTAGTTACTGGAAATATTAAATTAGTAAATGAAAAAGATGAGTTTTCTCCATTTGCAAATTTTAAATATTATGAAGATTATGAATCATTTGAACCTCAAGAGTATGGAATTCCTTGGTCTTTTTATAAGAACATATATAAAAAAGATTTTTTAATTTCTAATTCCATATTTTTCCCAGATTTATTAAGAGGGCAGGATCCGGTTTTTTTAGCTGAAGTTTTAGCTAATCTGGATATGATTTTTGCAGTACCTACAGATGTTTATGCTTATTTTTATGTTAATGGTGCTAATCAATGTAATACGTATAAAAAACGTTATGATCATATGATGCATTATAAAATGGTTTTTGATTATCTAAAAGATTCAAAATTTGATGAAATTAATCATTTATTTAGATATGAAATGATGGGATTTATTAATTTTATAGGGCCTGATGGTGCTAGTGATATTTTAAATGCTTCAAGAGAAATTTTTTCTAAGGATTCTAAGTTGTTAAGAGATTTTGAAGATATTTTTTATTTTAAATATAAAAATAATGAAAATTTAAAAGATTTAGTTAATTTCACTCAAAATCCTGAAAAACCAAGAATATCAGTTGTAATTCCTATTTATAATGTAGAACAGTATCTTGAAGAGGCAATTTCTAGTCTTTTACGTCAAACATTCATTGATTTTGAGCTTCTTTGTGTAAATGATGGATCTCCAGATAATTCTTTAGCTATTTTGGAAGATTTTTCAAAAAAAGATTCTCGTGTAAAAATTATTAATAAAGAAAATGGAGGATGTGGTTCTGCTAGAAATAGAGCATTAGAAGAAGCTTCTGGAGAATATGTCTATTTTTTCGACCCTGATGATTATGTTTTGCCTAACACACTTGAAGATTTGTATATAAATGCATTATTAAATGAATCAGATTTGGTTATTTTTAAAATAGCTAGATTCATTGATGGGCAGGATATCGAGTATGATTCTCCATATTTTGATTTTGATAATGTTTTTAAAGGAGTAAATTTTAATAGATTCACTTTCGATTATCATGATGCGAAACATTATGTTATGAATGCTGCTTTTGCCCCATGGTCTAAATTATATAAAAAATCATTTATAGATAAGTATGATGATTTTCGTTTTGATTTGGGGGTTGCTTTTGATGATGTTCCATTCCATGTAAAATCTATGTTAAGAGCAAAAAGGATTTCTTTCGTACCCAAATTTTTATATCATTATAGATATGTAAATCCTACTTCTGTTAATCACACATCTACAAAAAATAAAGATATTTTTAAGATTTTTGATTTAGTTGAAGACTTTTTAAAGAAAAATGGATATTTTGAAGAATTAAAAGAAGAATACTATACATTTTGTTTAACTCATACTTCTTATTATATAATTCCTTCTAATTCTGAGGAATATTTTAAATTAGCTAAAGAGAAATATGAAAGTATAGATTATCAATATGTTGCAAACCTTTCACAATATATGCAAAAGATTTATGAATATGTTCTTATTTCAGAGAATCTTAGAGAATATAAATTAAGATTAGATTATTATCTGGCTTCTGATAAGAATTTAAGATTAAATAAACGTATTGAACGTTTAGAAGCTGAAAATAAAAAGTTTAAAAAAGAAATTTCTTCATCAAAAAAGTTTAAAAAAGAAATTCTTTCATCAAAAAGCTGGAAATTAACTAAACCCCTAAGAAAAATTAAAAAATTAATCAAATAGTTAAGGTTGTGCTTATCATTAAAAATAAAATAATGTCTAAATTTTTATCTAACAGTAATCAATTTAAATATTATAAAAACAATTTCAATAAATTAAAAAAAGAAAATGGTAAGTTAAAAAAGAGTAATGTTAGTTTAAAGAAGAAGAATTCTAGTTTAAGAAATGAATTAGATTTTTCTAATCAGATTATTAACGATTTAAAAAATTTTTATATTTTAAATAAAGATTCATTAAAAAATAATCAATCTAATTCAAAGAAAAAATTATTGTATGTCTTACATTCAGGGTCTGGAGGAACACCAAAGAATGTTTTTGATATTTCAAAGAATATTACTGTTGATTTTGATATTTATTTATTAACTGCAAATAATGATGATATGATATTATATCACTTTATTGGCAATGAATTTAGAAAGATAAATGAATGGACTTTATATAGTGGATGGTATATTGAAAAAACATATATCATGGAATATTCCAATATTTATCTTAATATTCTAATAAATTATTCTATTGATATGGTTCATATTCATCATTTACTGTTCCATACATTTGATTTGCCTAGATTATGTAAAGAGTTGGAAATACCTGTAATTTTATCTATTCATGATCTTTATTTTATTTGTCCTGCTTATACTTTGTTAGATGGTGATTTGAAGTTCTGTCATGGTAAATGCATTAACTCAAGGAGTGAGAAAAATTGTTTCATGCCAATGTCTGATATTTCTAAAATAAAAAATATGAAATCTTTTGTTTACAATTGGAGATATATGGTTTCTCAAATGTTTTCAGATATTTCTTATTTTATAACTCCAACAAATTATATAAAAAATATTCTATTTGAGAATTATGATTTGGATGAAAATAATTTTAGTATTATTGAACATGGTTTGGAATTGAATGAAGTTAAAGAAGAATTATTTGAGATTCCATCTATAGAAGAGCCTACAAAAATTTTATTCCTTGGAAATTTACATCCACAAAAGGGAATTAATATTATTAAAGAATTATATGATATTGATAAAGATTCAAATTTAGAATTTCATTTTTTAGGTTTTACTCCTTCTTATTTAAAGAACATAGGAATTCATCATGGAAAGTATGATTATGAAGATTTATATGAACATATAAAGAATATTAAACCCTCATTTATAGGGATTTTTTCTATTTGTGCGGAATCATTTTCTTTTACTTTATCGGAAGCATGGAATTTTGGAATACCTGTTCTTGTTAGTAAATTAGGTGCTTTAGAAGAAAGAGTTTTGGAGAATGATGGTGGTTGGTTTATAAATATATATGATATGGATGAAACTTATAATATTATTTCCTCCATCATTGGGGATCAGGAAAAATATTGTTCTAAACAAAAGCAAATTCAGAATATTCAATTAAAATCCATTGATTCCATGGTTGAAGATTATTTACAAATTTATAATAACATTAATTATTAGGGTGATTTTATTAAGGATAAATTTTTTTCAAAGATATTATCAAAAAGTGGTCAATTTAAATATTATAAAAAAAACTACTTAAAATTTAAAAAACAGAATAATGCGCTTAAGAAAAAAAATAGAAAACTTAGTGCTGATTTAAAAATCAGTAATGCTAATTTAGCAATTACTGGGAAAAAATTAGGAAAATTCACTAAACCTAAAATAATTGAAAAGTTAAGAAATGAGGAATATGACAATTTAACTATTGCAATAAAATGTCCATCTCCTAAAGGTTCAAATCATTGGGGAGATTATTTCTTTGCAGTTGCGTTGAAAAAAGCTTTTGAAAAAAAAGGTTTTTATGTACTTTTGCATGAAAGGGAAGATTGGTATTCAATAGATGATAAAGTTGATATTAATATAGTCTTAAGAGGATTAGTAGATTTCAGACCTAGTTATGATAAAATTAATATCCTATGGAATATTTCTCACCCTGATATGGTTAGTTTAGAAGAATATGATAAATATGATATATCCTTCATAGCCTCTGAAAAATATGCAAAAATTATAAATAATAAAATTAATACTCCCGTTCTACCTCTTTTTCAATGTACTGATCCAAGTGTATTCTACCATGAAGAATGTGATGAACTTGAAGATGAAATTCTTTTTGTAGGAGTAACACGAGGTGTTTTCAGAGAGATTGTAAGAGATGTTATGGAAACTGATCATAATGTTTCTGTTTATGGTATGGGTTGGGAAAAATTTATTGATAAGGAAAATATTAAAGGGAAATTCATACCTAATAAAGATTTGCATAAAAATTATTCATCTTGTAAAATATTGTTGAATGACCATTGGGAAGATATGAAAATTAAAGATTTCCCATCAAATAGGTTATTTGATGCTTTAGCTTGTGGAACATTTATTATTTCAGATCAAATTCCCTCTGCTATTTCTTTATTTGAAGGTAATATAATCACTTATGACTCAATTGATGATTTGAATAATAAATTGGAATATTTCTTGGCTAATGATGAAGAAAGAGAAAAACTATCTAAGAAAGGTCAGGAAATAGTTTTAAATAATCATACATTTGATAATCGTGTGGATACCATTTTAAAATGTCTAAAGGACCTTTCATTAGAATAATTATTTTAGAGTGGAAAAATGTCATTTAAAGAGAACTTATTAAATAAGAGCAATAGTTATAATTATTATAAGGAAACTACCGAATCTTTATCATTAGAGAATAAAGAATTAAAAGAAATTATAAATCAATTAAAAAAAGATTTAGAAAATAAAGATAAAAATATTTCCCTTTTAAAAGAGGAAATTAAATTATTAAATGATAAAAATGATCATGAAATAGAATTTTTAGATAGTGTAAGTAATAAAATTAACACTATTCTTTCAGATAGTTTTAATAGATTTAATGATTATAAGAGGATTACTGCAAAAAATGATAAATTTTATAGGCAAATCAATAATGAACTAAAATATGCATTCGTGTTTAATGATACTATAAAGGAGTCAGAATGGTTAATTAAAAAGGATTTTTCATTAGTCAATTCTGCAGCCAATTATTCATTTATGTACTCTCTTTATAGAATATTAAATGATGCTGAACCTAAGAATATTTTGGAATTAGGAATGGGTCAAACAACTAAATTAACTTCACAATTTGCAAATTATTTTAATGATTGTAAATTAACTGTTCTGGAAGGGGATGAAATTTGGATAGAAAATTTCGCTGAACAATTGGTCATTTCTGAGAATATACATATTTGCCATATGGATTTAGAAAATGTTACAATAGATGGTACTTTAAATACTAGATTTAAAGGGGTTTTGGACATTGTTGCCGATGACAAATTTGATTTAGTTATAATTGATGGGCCTCAAGGTTTTGTTGTCGAGAATGGTGTAAGTAAAGAGTTAGATTATTCCAGGTCTAATGTTTTGGAGCTAATTCCAAAAAACCTTGCTGAAGATTTTATAATAATTATTGATGATTTTAATAGGCAAGGTGAACAAAACACTATGTCTATAGTAAAAGAATTGCTTTCTAGAGAGGGTATAGAATTTTATGAATATTCATGCACAGGTCTAAAAAGACAATATGTAATTTGTACAGAAAAATACAGATATGTAACTTGGATATGATTGAATTTTTTTTAATGATATTTTTCAAATAATAACCTATTTAACATATTTATTCCAAATATATTAACAATAATCCTTGGAGACATAATATGAATGAAATTGTTTTGAATCATCCATTAATAACACATAAATTAGGTATTTTAAGAGATGTAAATACTGGTACAAAAGAGTTTAGAGAGCTTGTAACAGAAATTTCCACTCTTTTGTGTTATGAGGCAACTAAAGATGCAAAGCTTGAAGAAACTGAAATTGAAACTCCTCTTGCAAAAATGAAAACCGGTAAGTTAAATGAGGATAATTATGCTGTTGTGCCTATTTTAAGGGCAGGTATGGGTATGGTGGAAGGAATCATAAATGTAATTCCTAACGCTAAAGTAGGTCATATTGGTCTCTATCGTAACGAGGAAACCTTTGAACCTGTTGAATACTACTACAAGATGCCTGATGGAATTGGTGATAGGATAGCTATGATTATCGATCCTATGCTTGCAACTGGTGGAAGTGTATCCGCTACTATAGATAGGCTTAAGGAAGATGGTGTAAAGGCAATTAAGTTTTTATGCATTGTTGCAGCTCCTGAAGGAATTAAAGTCATTGAAACAAACCATCCTGACGTTCAAATCTATTGTGCAGTGGTGGATAAGGGATTAAATGAAAATAAATATATCGTTCCAGGTCTTGGAGATGCTGGAGATAGAATCTACGGTACTAAATAATTTTATTATTAATGGAGGGTTTGAATGTTTGAAACAAAGGAGGCCATTGGAAAAATTTTGTTTATTATAAGTTGTTTCATATGTATATTCATGATTTTTTCACCTTTAGCAAATTCCCTTTTTCATATTGATGAATTCTTCACATTAAGTTTAATAAAATATTCAATCAATAATGCGATTACAATAACTTCTTATGATGTTCATCCTCCATTATATTACATTATCCTTAAAATTGTAACAAAAATATTAACTTTATTAAATATAAATTTTAACACTATTTTTGTTATGAAAATGATGAGTGTTATTCCATATATTTTGATATTGATAATAAGTCTTACAAAAATAAAAAAAGAATATGGTTGGTTAACTGCTGGGCTAATGTCATTTACCGTAGTTGCTATGCCTGAATTTTTTTATAAGTACTTATTCATAAGAATGTATAGTTGGGCTTTGTTCTTTTTATTAATATCCTTTGTATATTTAAAGGATGTTATTACTAAATCAGATATGAAATCATGGATAATCTTCACTGCTTTAACTATATGCTGTGCTTATACCCATTATTTTGCAGCTTTATCCTCTGTAATTATTTATTTGATTTTGTTTGTATACATTCTTTTAAATAAAGACATAGATTATGATAGGTTTTCTGAATTAAAGAAATGGGTCATTTCAGTAATCGTAATTTTCATTTCTTATATACCCTGGGGTTTGATTTTATTAAATCAAATATCCAGAGTCCATCAATCATTTTGGGTTGAACCAGTTACATTTATAACTATTATGGATTCATTATCTTATTTCATGATTCCTATAACTTGTGATGATACATTAAAGATTTTTTCAATCATAATACTTTTTGTTTTAGTGGGAAGCATAATATATTATTATAAGAATCTAAATGAAAAGGACAATATTTACATAGTATTCGGAATTTTCGCTTCATTTGGGACAGTTTTAGCTCTTATCATATTATCTTTAACATATAAGCCGGTTCTTTTACATAGGTATTTGATTCCTGTAATTGCAGTATTCTGGTTTTCAATTTCAATATTTATTAGTAAAATTGAAGAAAAGAGATTATTTGCGATTCTTTTAACTTTGGTATTAATAATGGGTAGCTGTTCTTTATTCTATTCATTTGAAGAAGCTCAAAATCTATCTGAAATTGGTAGTAATAACTGTAAATTTATTGATGGAATAAACAATAATGATTCTGTTATAATTGTAGATGAAATTGAAATTATGCAATTTGGACCTAATTTAAATCATGCAAAAATATATATAAATGCAGATTCTGTCAATGGTGTTTCTTTTGAGGATATGAAAGATGTGATGGATATTCATAAGTTAAAAGATATTAATCAAGTGGTTGAAGAAAATAAAGATAAGAAGATTTATATAATTTTACATAAAAAACGTTCAAACCTTAAATGTGATATTCCTAAAAATAATATATATTATATTGGGTTAAATAATTTTTATGAGTTGGATATATGAGCTATGGTTCTGGTTAGAAATATATTTTGTAAAGAATTAAGAATTGTTTTGGGTAGGAATTTTAATGTTGTTAAGTGTAGTTGTGCCATGTTTTAATGAAGAAAAATCTGTCATCATATTCTTTGATGAGATTTATAAAGTATTGAATGGATTAGACATGGATTGGGAAATAATTTTTATCAATGATGGTTCAAGGGATAATACTTTAGCCAATATAAAAGATTTATCTAATAAACTTAAATCAATAAAATATATTTCATTTTCAAGAAATTTTGGTAAAGAATCTGCCTTATATGCCGGTTTAAAAAAATCAAAAGGAGATTATGTGGTAGTAATTGATGTGGATTTACAGGATCCTCCTAATTTACTTCCAGAAATGTTAAAAATTATTAAAACTGAAGATTATGATATCGTAGCAACAAGAAGAGTCTCTAGAAAAGGGGAACCTGTTATACGTTCTCTTTTTGCAAGATCTTTTTATAAATTAATTAATGCATTGTCTGAAATAAATTTAGTGGATGGTGCTAGGGATTATAGGTTAATGACTAGGCCTGTAGTAGATTCAATTTTAGAATTAGATGAATATAATCGTTTTTCAAAAGGATTATTTGAATGGGTTGGATTTAAGACTAAATGGATTGAATATGAAAATGTTGAAAGGGCAGTTGGTGAAACTAGTTGGTCATTTTGGGGATTATTCAGATATTCCATAGATGCAATAGTAAGTTTTTCCACAATCCCATTATCAATTTCAACATTTTTCGGAGTTTTGTTTTCCCTAATGTCTTTTATATTGATTCTCTTTATTATTATAAAAAATATATTATACAATAACCCTGTACCTGGATGGCCTTCAACTATTTGTATCATATTGCTTATTGGTGGAATTCAGTTATTTTCCATAGGTATTTTAGGCAAATATTTAGAAAAAACATATATTGAAACTAAAAATAGGCCTATTTTTATTATAAAGGAAACAAATATTGATGATGAGTAATTGATTATGTTATTATTTAATCAAGTTGATGATGAGTAATTGATTATGTTATTATTTAATCAATTATGGATATGCATTGGAAATGTAGATATTATGAATCTTAAAAAAGAATTACTAACTTATATAATTTTTGGAATATTAACATCAATAATAAACATAGGAACTTATTTGATATTAACAGATGTTTTTCATGTTTATTATGTATTTTCAAATATTTTTGCTTGGATACTATCTGTATTTTTCGCATATTTCACTAATAGGACATGGGTATTTGAAAGTGAAAATAAAAATATAATCAAAGAAATATCAATGTTTTATTCTGCAAGACTCTTTACAGGAGTTATAGATACATTACTGATGATAGTATTTATTGATGTTTTAAGTTTAGAAAACACATTCTCAAAATTAGTTACTGCAGTTGTAATCATCACATTAAATTATTTGTTTAGTAAAGTCATTATCTTTAAAAAAGTTTAGAATTGTTTTAGAGGTTAATAATGAAAAGAAGTCAAGCTTATTATGAATTTAAACAAGCAATTAAATTATTAAAAGAGCTTTATAATCCCATTTCCTCATTTTTATATTATATAGGGGTTAAGGATAATGTAATTGTCAAATCAAAGAAAATTGGCTCATTTAAATTTGATTCAAGTCAAAGGGACCTATGCCATTCACTGTTATTGGTGTTGCCTTATTTAAAGGATTCTGATAAACAAAAATGTAAGGATTTCTTCAATCAAGCATCTCAAGGAGAAATAGTGGAACTGGAGAAATTTAAGGTTGTTCGTGAAGAATGCGGAATTTTTGCAGAGGAATTCTGTGAATATCCTTATGAGTTTAAAAATATGGAAAAGGGCAAGATAATCCTTGATATTGGATCCAATGTAGGGGATACTGCTTTGGATTTTGCAAGCAAAGGTTTAACTGTATATGGTTTTGAACCCGTAAGAGAATTATATGAATTATCTTTAAAGAATGTTGGATTAAATCCACATCTTAAGGATAAAACCAATTTATTCAACTATGCCGTTTCCTATAAAAAAGGAACAATTTCCATAGATAAAATGGATTCTACTTCAGAGTATATTGATTCTGAAGATTCTTATGAAATTGAAGTCATTACCTTGGAGGATATTTTAAGCAAATTCAATATTAAACCTACACTATTAAAAATGGATTGTGAAGGATGCGAATTTGATATCATCAGAAACACAGATCTAAGTGGTTTTGAAGAAATCATAATGGAACATCATGCAGGGTTAAGAAATGATAATCATGAGGATATTGTAAATATTTTAGAAAAACAAGGTTTTAAAGTAAATGTTGTTCCTCTTTGGACTTTTGATATAGAAGATATTGGAATTATCCACGCATATAAATAATTTTTTTTTAAAAACCAAGTATATATATAAGAAAATAGAGAAATATAAATAGATAATAATTAATCAATATTTCATATTCTTTAAAAATTTTTAAATTCTTTTTGGAATATAATTTGATTAAAAATTGAGATAATTTTTATATAAATAATTTTTTATGAACAAACAATTTATACGTATTATTATATGGTGAAAATATGAGTGAAGTATATAAAACATTCACATCCGAATCAGTAACTCAAGGACATCCTGATAAAGTTGCTGATATTATATCTGATGCAATTTTAGATGCATACATGGAACAGGACCCTCATGCTCACGTTGCATGTGAAACTTGTGTAACAACTGATTTCTGTCTGGTATTCGGTGAAGTTACAGCAGATGCTAACATTACTAGAGAAGATATTGAAAGAATCATTAGAGACACTATCATTGAAATCGGATATGACAATCCTGAATTGAAATTTGATGGTCATAACTGTGAAGTAGTCAGTTTGCTTCATGCTCAATCTCCAGACATCAAGCAAGGTGTAGACCGTGAAGGTGAAGAAAGCGGTGCTGGAGATCAAGGTATGATGTTCGGTTATGCAACTAATGAGACTGATTCATTAATGCCATTCCCAATTGATTTGGCACGTAAGCTTACAAATAAATTAACAGAATTAAGGGAAACTGGTGAAATTCCATATTTAAGGCCTGATGGTAAAGCTCAAGTTTCCGTAAACTATGATAAGGACGGAAATGTGCTTTCATTGGATGCAATTGTTCTTTCAACCCAACATGATGAGACAATGTCCAATAATCAAGAGCAACTTAAGGCAGATATCCGTGAAAAGTTATTTAAGGCAGTCATTCCACAGGAATTAATGACCGAAAACACCAAAGAGCACATCAACCCAACCGGTGTCTTTGAAATCGGTGGTCCTCATGGTGATGCAGGATTAACCGGTCGTAAGATTATTGTAGACACCTACGGAGGATATGCAAGACACGGTGGTGGAGCATTTTCAGGTAAGGACTGCACTAAAGTGGACAGAAGCGCATGTTACATGGCAAGATACATTGCAAAGAACATTGTAGCAAGTGGGCTTGCTGAAAAATGTGAAATCCAAATTTCCTATGCAATTGGAGTTGCTGAACCGACTTCCGTTATGGTGGATACCTATGGAACTGAAGTGAAAACCAGCAAATCCTTTGATGAAATCGTTCGTGAAAACTTTAAGTTAACTCCTGATGGAATCATTGAAACCTTGAACTTAAGATCTACCAAGTATAAGCAAACCGCTAAATACGGTCACTTTGGTATTGAAGGTCTTCCATGGGAGCAAACCGATAAGGCTGAAGACTTAAAGAAATACATTGTAGAATAATTTAAATTATTTCTTATATCTATTCTCAATATTTATTTCTTGAATCTTTTTGAGACTTCTTAATGAAGTTTCTACTTTTTTTTATTTTTTACATTTTTTTACTATTTTTAACACATCATGTAGGATAAACATATTACATTCATAATAATTTTCAGTTCTATTCTTTTTAACAAATTTTTGGATAAACAATTCTAATAGTTTTAGTCTAAAACATCATTTTAATTAATCATATATTCAATTAAATTAAATCAAATTTCATATCTATTTTTTCTATTTTTTTTAACGAATATAGATTATTAGTATAATTTAGAATCATTTCAAAAATTATATATATTTATTCAATTAATTATAATATAAGAGAAGATTATACTTTATAGATTTTTATTCAATATTTCATCAAAATAAAGATAAATTCTTATTTTTATTTGATTTAAATATTTTTTAATCTATTTTTTAATATAATCTTAATCTTTTATGCGTTTATTTTAATTTAACATATTGAATGAATTAATTTAATTTAACATTTTAAATTAATTTAATTTAATTTAACCTTTTAGAATAAACTAATTGATTTAACCTTTTAAAATAAAATAAACTTTAGCGGTCGAATTTTTTATATAATGTGGTGTTATGATGAAAGAATTATATGAAAAAATGATTAATGAATCAGTAGCTGCACTTCAAGCAGATATTGATGTAATTTCTAAAAATAGATACAATGACTTCAAGATTGTTGATGCAAAACCTTATGCAGATGCTGTAGCAGGCATGACCTGTGCAGATGGACAAGCAGAATCTGTAATTGACTTGCACAAGAAATCTGTAGAAAGCCATTACAAAGTATTGACTTCTGTTGCTGAAACAATCAGACCGGAAGACGATCCATTTATTGAACATTACCAAACTCCTCCTGTACTTGAAATCTTATGTGAGGAAGATGGTGAATTTGCAGATAGCATGGATGTTTTCATTAAGGCCATTGCTGACAATGAAGCATTGATTGCAAAAGAATCCATTCGTCGTTATGGCGGATTCTATGGTCCTACCTGTGTAGTGGACTTTGCATTGATGCCTGGTAGTACCTCTAATGTAGTAAACCAAATCTTGCAAACCATTGACATTCCTGTAATGCACAAGCAAGCTATTTTATCTGCAAAATCCTGGGGTATGAACACTTCCTATGGTGTTGGAGATGCATTTGCAAACGCTATTGAAGCTGGCGCAACTGCTGCTGAAGCAACTCAAAAAGAAATTGAAGCATTGCAAATGATTTACAAAGAGCCTGTAGAAGCTCAAGGAAAATTAATGGACGATGCAGGTCACTCCTCATTTGATGTAAGAAAATTCATGTTAGGATACAAAAAGGAAATGACTTCTGTTGTAAAAGCTGCAATGGATGATGGCGTACACTACGGTAACATTGTAACCGTGCCAGCATACTGTGTTGGAGATATTGGTCACCACATTGGTCAAGCAAGCTACAACATGTGTAAGGATGACGTAATCTTAGCAGTTATTCAAGCAACTGCAAAAGTAATGGAAGCTTCCTTAAAAGCTAATGTTGACAACTTCAAAACCCCTTACAATGTCTTGTCATTAGCAACCGGTTCAACTGCATGTGCTGCTGAATACATTCTTGAATTAGATGGATTCAATGCACCTATGGTTGTAGACTTATTAACCAAAAGATTCCACAACTTCGTACAACAATACCCTACCAGAGGAGCAGCTGCAGAATTGCACAACTGTGACTTTATGGACATGATCTATAGAGGTTACACTTCAATCAACAATGCTAGAAAAGCTAGAAGCAGTCAAAAAATTGACCTTGTGCCTAAAGCTGCTGGATTTGACGTTGACTTAAGTGCTATTGCTGAAAATGAAGTACTTATGAATCCACAAAGATACACTTACCCTGCTTGTGGAATTACAGTAAGATTCTCTTCATTAATGAGACTTGCAGACTACCCTTGCTTACTTACTCCTGAACCTGTAACCGCTACCATGATGACTAACATCATTGCACTTAACAAGGAAGTTCCTGGTTCCCCTGTAAGAGGATGTAAGAACTGTGCTGCATGTATGATTGATGCAAAACACGAATACTGTCAATGGAAAGAATCTGTATAAATAAGTTTATTGGATAATTTAAAGATTTTTCTTTAAGTTATCTTTATTTTTTTTTTAAGGTTTCAAACTTAATCAGTATAAGATTATTTAAATATAGGAGAGAAATTATGGCTTCATGTAATATTACTAAAAAATTCATTGCAGAGCTTATTGGTACCTTTTTCCTAGTGTTCTTCGGTACTGGATCTGCAGTTGTAACTTTACTTATTGATGATGGTGTTGATCCTGGTGCAGCTGGTATTGGGCTCCTTGGTGGTTTAGGAGACTGGTTAGCTATTGGACTTGCATTCGGATTAACTGTAATGGCATGTATTTACTTATTTGGAAAAATTTCAGGTGCACACTTAAACCCTGCTGTAACAATCGGTTTGCTTGTAAGCAAAAACATTTCATTAATTGATAGTGTTTACTACATCGTAGCACAAGCGATCGGTGCAGTTTTAGGAAGTTTATTATTATTTGTATGTTTAGGTGCTCCTGCTGTAACAATTGGAGGATTAGGTGCTACTGCGCCTGGTTTGAGTGTAGGATATATTCCAGCAATGATTGCAGAATGTATCGGTACTTTCTTCTTGATGCTTGTTGTAATGGGTGTTGCTGTGGATAAAAAAGCAGACCCTGGTGTTGCAGGTATCTCCATTGGTATGACTGTAGCTGCTGTAATCATTGTACTTGGTGCATTCACTGGTGCATCCATTAACCCAGCACGTACCTTTGGTCCTTACTTAATGGACACCTTACTTGGTGGAGCTAACCTTTGGGGATTCTTCCCAATTTATTTAGTTGGCCCTATTGTAGGTGCTATCCTTGCAGCTTTAATTTACACATACTTAGCAAAAGGAAACGACGCTTGTGCTTTGCCACAACCATTTGAAGAATAATATTTTTTTAAAATAAGAGTTTTCTCTTATTTCCTATTTTTTATTTTTTTTAATTATTAGAATTTCCCAACTTTTTTTTAATTTTTGAATTTATTGACCATTTTTCAAATTTTTTATCTATTTATTTTCATAATTGAATATTTTTTAAGATTTATATAAAAATTGTCCATTTTTTAATATTTTTATTTATACAGTTTTATAAAATTATTTTAATTTTCTATACAAAAGTTTAAATATAAGATAAAATAAATATTAAATTAACTAATTGTTTTAAAATATATGAACATTTAATTAGATTAACTTTTGAGGGATTAAAATGTGTACTGCTAGTGAATATCTAACAGCAAACCATTATTTTGGTAGAAACTTTGACTATGAAATTTCATATAATGAAAGAGTTTGCATAACTCCAAGAAACTACGAATTCAAATTTCGGAAAATAGATGACATGAAATCACATTTTGCAATCATTGGTATTACTGCAGGCATTGATGAGTATCCTTTATATTATGATGCTTGCAATGAAAAAGGAGTGGCTATTGCAGGTCTTAACTTTGCAGGAAATGCTATTTATAGAGAAATTGAGGATGATATGGTGAATGTTACACCATTTGAATTTATTCCTTATTTGTTATCGCAGTCAGAGTCGATAGAGGATGTTAAGGAATTGCTTATGAATCTTAATTTAGTAAATATAAACTATTCGGATAACTTGCCTTTATCTCCTCTTCATTGGATGATATCTGATGAGAATTCATCTATTATTGTTGAACCTTTAGAAGATGGGTTGAAAGTTTATGATAATCCTGTTGGGGTTTTAACTAATAATCCTCGCTTTGATATGCAATTATTCAATTTGAATAATTATAGGAACTTATCTGTTAAAACACCGGAAAATACCTTCTCTAAAGATATTGAATTGGATACTTATAGCAGAGGTATGGGTGCAATTGGACTTCCTGGTGACTTGTCCTCTTCATCAAGATTTGCAAAAGTGGCATTCACTAAAGAAAATTCATTCTCTGGCGAAAGTGAAAGTGAAAGTGTTTCTCAATTTTTCCATATTTTGGCCTCTGTTGAACAGCAGAAAGGATTGACATTTATTGATGATCCTGATTTATATGAATATACAATTTATTCATCCTGTTACAACACTAATAAAGGCATTTTATATTATAAAACATATGATAATCATCAAATAACTGCTGTAGATTTAAATAAAGAGAATCTTGATGGTGAAAGTTTGATCATTTATCCTTTAATTGATGAAGCGCAAATAAATTTTGTAAATTGATGCTAATCTTTTTATTATTGTTTATTTTATACAATTTTTAAAAAGTTTTTATGGCATGAAAATATAATATTAGTAATGAATTAATATTAGGAGGAATTTTATGGCAGATTTAAAAGGAACAAAAACTGAAGAAAACTTAAAAGCAGCTCTTGCTGGCGAATCTCAAGCTCGTGTAAAATATGAATTTTATGCTTCTCAAGCTAAAAAAGATGGTTATGTGGAAATCAAGGACATTTTCCAGGAATCATCTGACAATGAAAAAGAACATGCAAAAATCTGGTTCAAGCTCTTGAATGGTGGAAAAGTACCTGACACTTTAAGCAACCTTGCAGATGCTGCAGCAGGTGAGCATTATGAATGGACTGAGATGTACAATGAATTTGCAGAAACCGCAAGAGAAGAAGGATTCGATGACATTGCAGATTTATTTGATGCCGCAGGTGCTACTGAAAAGGTCCACGAAGACAGATACAATGCTTTATCTGCTAAGATAAAAGCAGACAAAGTCTTTAAAAAAGATGAAGAGATTGCATGGAAATGTAATAACTGTGGTTATATCCATATTGGAAAAGATGCACCTGAAGTCTGTCCATTATGTGATCACCCACAAGCACACTTCAGAAAACAAGACACAAGTTATATCTAATATTTTAAACTATAACTAGTTTTTTTTATTTTTTTATAGAATTAACTAGTTTTTTTTTATTTTTTTATAGAATTAACTAGAGTTTTTTTTTATTTTTTTATAGAATTAACTAGAGTTTTTTTTTATTTTTTTATAGAATTAACTAGTATTTTATTTTTTCATATTTGATTTATTTTAATAGTCTATCAATCTTCTCCCAATTCTAAAATATCTGTTTTTATACAAAAACTTTTTAAATGATTACTAGTATATATTATAATATGTTAGTGTATTTGCTGTTTGATAGCAATGTTCTAACAAAAAATTAAACTCTTATGGACTATAATATTTAGAATTTGATTAATAATTAAATAGCTATTCACTACTCTATTTAAACTAATACACTTAATCAAAAAACCATTTTAAATATTGTCCTTTGGATGTGGCGTAAAGCTGAACAAGAGGTTATTTAAATGATGTACAAATATATTAGAGATGCATGGAAAAATCCAGATGAGTCTTATGTAAGAGAACTTATGTGGCAAAGAGTTCCTCAATGGAGGAAACAACCTGCAATCACTAGAATCGATAGACCAACCAGAATTGATCGTGCAAGATCTTTAGGTTACAGGGCTAAAAAAGGTTTCGTGGTTGTAAGAGTAAAGGTTAGACGTGGTGGACGTAGGAAAACTCGTTTCAAACATGGTCGTAGACCAAAAAGAATGGGTGTAAACAAAATTACCATGGCTAAGTCTATTCAAAGAATCGGTGAAGAACGTGTAGCTAAAAAATACCCTAACATGGAAGTATTAAACTCTTACTGGGTATGGGCTGACGGAAAATACAAATACTTTGAAGTAATCTTAGTAGACCCACAAAGTCCTTCTATTAAAAACGACCCTAAAATCAACTGGATTTGTGAAAAACAGCACAGAAGCAGAGCTCTCAGAGGCTTAACCAGTGCTGGTAAAAAAGGCCGTGGCCGTAGAAATAGAGGAAAAGGTAGTGAAAAAAGATTAAAATAATCTTTTTTTAATTTTTCTTTTCTTTTTATTTTTTTTATTTTTTTAAAACTATTTTTAATTATAATCTATACTTTTTTTCAATTATTATAATTTTATTTTATAATTTTAATTAAATTTAAATTAATTTCATTATTGGGATTGTTAATCATGATTCATAATATCAGATATCGTGTCTTTATTTACGAAAATGAGGATAAGGATGAAGTTTTAGAAGCTCTTTTTAATATCTTGCCTACTGCAGAACCTGAAGTGGAAGAGGCAGAAGGTCTTTTGGAAGAGAAAATGCTTATCTTAACTGGAACTGTATCTAAAAAAAGAGAAACAAAAGAATTCATTAACACTCTTATAGAATCCATTGGAGAAGATCAGCTTGTTAAATTGTATAATGATCTAGATAGAAAAATGGATGAAAAGGGCAATTTGTTCTTAAGATTATCTAAGGAAAAGGCCTTAGAAGAGGAGTGGGAAATTCTTGATGGTGGAGACAGCATTCACTTAAAGATTAAAATAGCTGCATATCCTGCTAAAAAAGAGGTTGCAATCAAGAAAATCTCTGAAATATTCCCTGAAAATATCAAAAAAGATTAGAAACTATTTTAAACATTAATAATAAATTATAAAATATACTATTCTAATAACTACTCTAAAAAAATTATATTTAAAAGCGAATTAAGGTAATCAAATGAAATTTTATGACTTGAATCTAAGAGGGCAGAATTACGATAATGATTTGGCCTTGGTAAAGGAAGCCAATAAGTTCGGATGGGATTATCTTAATTTGAATTATTCTCCTGATAATTTTGAAAAGGCTCTTGAATATAAGGATGATTTGATTGGGGAATTATCCTCAGTTGACTTCAATCAGACCTATAGAAACAAAAAAACTAATTTTGAGCATGCTGAGCTTTCTATGGGGATAAATATCCTAAATGCCAATTCAAATGAAATCAGAAAAATAATCAACAAATATCGCAATAAGTCCAATTACATCAGCTGTTTAGGCGGTGACTTGAAGGTTAATCGTAGCGTTTGTGAAAACCATAGGATTGATGTATTGTCAAGACCTTACTATAAAAGAAGAGATTCCGGTATGAATCATGTATTGGCAAAGGAAGCTAAAAGAAACAATGTAGCTATTGAATTATGCTTTAGAGACATCTTAAACAATCATCTCAGATACAGGGCTAATGTAATAAGCAGCTTTAAGGAAATCCTTAAGTTCCATCGCAAATTCAAGTTCCCATTGATTCTAACAACAGATTCCAAATCAATTTATGATGTACGCTCTACAAGGGATGTTGTATCCTTTTTCAAGTCCATTGGATTTAGCAATGAAGAGATATACAATGGATTTTATTATTATCCTAAGCAAATCGTTGACTTCAATAAGGAAAGGAAAAGCATGATTGTTAAAGGCGTGAAACGTATAGATGGGGATGATTTCACTGATACTTATGACAATCTTGAGAGTGATTTGGAAGAATTCAATGAATTTGGGGACTTTGATGAAGACTTCGATTATGATTTGATTGATGATGAAGATATTAATGATGAATATATTGATAATGAAGAGGAGGATGAATTATGAAACTAAAGGTATTGCCTCCAACATTAAGGAAAAATCATCATTACCTGATTCTTGATGTAAAGTCAGAAGTGGAAATATCCAAGGAAGACATGTTGGTATATTGCTGGGATGCTTGCATTAGATACTGGGGAGAAAACCATTCAAGCAACTTTGACTTATGGGTCATGAGACATTATCTAATTGAAGAAAGCACCCATAATGATGAAGCTATTTTCAATTATAAGACAGTCTTAAGATGCGGAAGATCCTATGAGAATGATGTAAGGGTTGCTCTATCCACTTTAACAAGGCAAAACAAAAGGAAAATTGCCATCAATACAATTGGAGTTTCCGGAACAGTCAAATCAGGAATTTCAAAATTCATTGATGGTGATATCATCCAATAGAACTTTTTTTTTTTAAATCCGTTACTATTTAAAATCTTTCTATTTATTTCCTCTCTTTTTTTTTAAAAAATTTCTCTTTTTCTTTTCAATAAATCAATAATAAAATAAAAATTTGAAAACATTTATAAATAACTTTATTATAATATAGTATTGACAGAAATATCAATAAAATACATATTACCAAATAACAGAATGTTTGGTTTATTTTTTAAAATTAATTTGAATTTGTTTAAACGTAAATTATGGCTGAAATTTTATTTATTCTTTTTAAAAGGCTGTAATTTAGAATATAAGATGAAAATAAGATGAAATGAGTTAAATAATGCATAATCTTTAAATTTAAAAATAAATTTAAAAAGTATTTAGTTTATTTATTATTTGATAAAGTAATTATGCTGTTATTATTTTAGATAAATTGGATTGATTTTAAATAAAATATGTAATTTATTAAGTAATTTGTTTGTGAAATTAAAAATTCTAGAAAAAAATAGGTGATATTAAATGCAACCTTTACAACAACAAAATGCTGGCTATGACAGAGCAATTACTGTATTCAGTCCAGATGGAAGACTTTTCCAAGTAGAATATGCAAGAGAAGCTGTAAAAAGAGGAACCACCTCTTTAGGTCTCAAATCCAAAGAAGGTGTAGTTCTTATTGTAGATAAAAGAACTGTAAGCAGATTAGTTGAAGCAAAATCTATTGAAAAAATATTCCAAATTGACAATCATATCGGTGCTGCTACTTCTGGTCTTGTAGCTGATGCAAGAGCATTGATTGAAAGAGCACGTATTGAATCTCAAATTAACAGAATAACTTATAATGAACCAATTCTTGTTGGAGGTTTAGCTAAAAAAATCTGTGACATGAAACAAATGTACACTCAAAATGGTGGTGTAAGACCTTTCGGTTCAGCACTCATCATTGGTGGAGTGAATGGTGAAGAAGTAAAATTATTCGAAACAGACCCAAGTGGAGCTTTAATTGAATATAAGGCAACAGCTATTGGATCTGGTGTACAAGCAGCTATGGATGTCTTTGAAGAAAGATATGAAGACGACATTAGCTTATATGATGCTATAAACTTAGGTTTAGATGCACTTTATGAAGCTACTGAAGGCAGAACCACTGCTCAAAGCGTTGAAATAGCTGTCATTGAAGTAGATACTCAAAGCTACAGAAAATTATCTGATGATGAAGTATCTGAATATGTCGAAGCTCTTCTTGAGAGAAATGCTGAAGAAGAGGAAGAGGAATCCGAGGAAGATGCTGAAGATGTAGTAGATGAAAAAGCAGATCAAACCGCTGAAGCTTCCGAAGAGACTTCTGAAGATGAAGTAGATGAAAATGTTACTGAAGAAAGCGTTGGTGAAAAAGATTCTGAAGAGTAAGGCTTTAAGGGAAACTGCAAAGTTTGGCGTTAAGCTAGTTCTTACAGAAAAATTCTTAAGCGAACATAAACATTTAAGGATGATTATTAAGCATATCTAAAATCTTAGAGGATATGGGGGTTTCCCACATCTTTCTCAACATTCTTAAATTTTTATATTTTAATTTTTGAGTTCATAATGAACTCATTTTCATTTTTACATTTTTATTAATGTATATAAATTACATTTTTTATTTTTTTAAAATGTATTAAAAAGCAATATCAAATTAATTGGTTTTTGGTGAGTAAGCATGGTAAATGTAGATGATGCTATTATTGCAAGATTAGAATCTTTTGGAGAAAAATTTGAAATTTTAGTTGATCCTGATTTAGCTGCAGACTTTAGAAATCCAGATAATGAAAAAGAAATTGAAATTGAAGACATCTTGGCTGTTGAAGAAATATTCAAGGATTCCAAAAAAGGAGACAAGGCTTCTGAGGAAGCTATGGAAAAGGTATTTGGAACAACTGATGTTTTGGAAGTGGCTAGCCAAATTCTTAAAAAGGGGCATGTTCAATTAACTGCTGAGCAAAGAAGACAAATGCAAGAAGACAAGAGGAAACAGGTTATTGCTAAAATAGCTAGAGAAGGTATTAACCCTCAAAACGGTCTTCCACATCCAGCAATGAGAATTGAAAATGCAATGAACGAGGCAAAAGTTAAAGTCGATGCATTTAAATCTGTTGATGAACAGGTTCAAATTGCTTTAAAAGCAATTAAAGTTTTAATCCCAATTAAATTTGAAAAAGTTAAAATGGCTGTTAGATTGCCAAGCACAGCAGCAGGTAATGCTTATTCTGCAATTCGCCCATTTGGAAAAATTGTAAATGAAGAATGGCAGCAAGATGGTTCTTGGATTGGAATTGTAGAAATGCCTGGTGGTCTTCAAGATGATTTTAATCATAAAATGGCTTCTATCTCAGGAGGAGAAGCTGAAACTAAATTAATAAATTAACTATTTGAATGGTCTATTTGCAATTAAATGCTGATGGATTTTAATTTGATTAGAGAATAAGAGACTAATTGGATTAACTTATAGGTGTTTTAATTTAGGTGTGTAGTTGAATTTAATATACTCTTATGGGAAGTATATGTATGATATATGTGAATGAAAAAGATTTAGTTGTTCCTGGAGAATTATTAGCAGAGGATGATTATTATCCAGGAAGAGGAACCTTTGAAGATGATGGAAAAATTTGTTCCAAACTCTTAGGTTTAGTTTCTTTAAGGAATAAGAAAATTAGTGTAATTCCTTTGAAAAGCAAATATCTTCCTAAAAAAGGTGATGTGGTCATTGGTAAAATCGATGATGTCAGATTCTCAATGTGGGGAGTGGACATTAACTCACCATACTCTGGTATCTTGCCTGCATCTGAAGTATTCGGAAGAGAGAAAAAGGAATTAAGTAGAGTATTTGATATCGGTGATGTTCTTTTCTTAAGAATCGTCGATGTTGATGAAGTTAAAAAGGTTAAATTAGGTTTAAAAGGCCGTGGAATGGGCAAATTCAAAGGGGGAGTTATTGTAGATATCGCTCCTACTAAAGTGCCTCGTTTAATTGGTAAGAAAGGGTCCATGATTAATATGATCAAGGATAAAACCGGCTGTAAGATTGTAGTCGGTCAAAATGGTCTTGTTTGGGTAAAAGGTAATGAAGACATGGAACAAATCGTCAAGAACATTATCAAGTTAATCGAAAGAGAAGCTCATACCTCTGGTTTAACTGATAGAATTAAAAACAAGCTTTGTTTACTTATTGACGGCGAATTACCTCCAGAAGAGGAAGAAGTCGAAGAAATAGTCGAAGAAGAAGCTGAAGAAGAGGATGCATTTGAAGAAGGTTTGAAAAAACCTGAACTTCAAGATTTCAGAGATGAAGTTGAAAAGGAATTAGCTGAAGAAGGATTCCTTGATGATGACTCAGAAGAAGACTTGGATGATGATGATTCTGAAGAAGATGAATTCGAGGATGATGTAGAAGACTTCAATGATGAAACTGAAGATTACGAAGATATCGATGAGGAAGACTTAGATGATGAGGATTCTGAAGACGAAGATGAGGAAGACTTAGATGATGAGGATTCTGAAGAAGAAATCGAAGACTTTGAAGACGATATCTCTGATGAAGAATTGGAAGATGTAATCTCTGATGCTATTTCTGAAGATGAAGAAGACGTGGAAGAAGATTCTGAAGATTTAGAGGATTCTGAAGAGGAAATTTCTGAAGAAGAAGCTGTAGAAGAAGATTCTGAAGATGAAGATGCAGTGGAAGATGAAGAGGCTCCTGAAGAGGAAGTTGAAGAAGTTGCTTCCCAAGAAGATTCTGAAGATGATGAAAAGGAAGAAAAATCAAAAAAGCCTAATTTCATGGATACCTATGAATTTATCAATGAGCAAAAAAAGAACAATAAATCTTCTTTTGATTTAAGTCGTGCAGATAATTCTAAATCTCCTACTTTAAACATTTCACAAGGAAGAGGTATTTAAGCTGTTGAATTAAAAATTTAATAATTATTGTTAATTATGAATGTGATTTTGAAGAGGTGTTTTTTATTATCTCAAATGACAAAGAATTAAGAGCTGACGGCAGAGCTTATAATGAGCTCCGTCCAATTAAAATTGAAGCTGGAGTCTTGAAAAGAGCAGATGGTTCTGCTTACTTGGAAGTTGGTGGAAATAAAATCTTAGCATCTGTATACGGCCCAAGAGAATCCTATATCAGACGTTTATTAAAACCTAATACTGGTGTAATTAGAGTAAGATACAATATGGCTCCATTTTCAGTAGATGACCGTAAGAGACCTGGTCCAGATAGAAGATCAACTGAAATTTCCAAAATTGCTGCTGATGCACTCAGACCTGCTTTAATGTTGGAATCTTTCCCAAGATCAATGGTTGATGTATCAATTGAAGTTATTGAAGCAGAAGGAGGAACCCGTTGTGCAGGAATCACTGCAGCTGCTGTTGCTTTAGCTGATGCAGGTATTCCAATGAAAGATATTGTAGTGGGTTGTGCTGCAGGTAAGGTAAACGACCAAATTGTTTTAGACTTATCTGAAAAAGAGGATAAGGAAGGACAAGCTGACGTTCCTATCGCAATCATGCCAAGAACCGGTGAAATTACTTTACTCCAAGCAGACGGTAACTTAACTGAAGAAGAATTTGAAGAAGCTTTGGATTTAGCTATGGAAGGATGTATGAAAATTAGCGAACTCCAACATGAAGCTTTAAAAAACAGGTATAGTTCTGAATAGGTTGTGAAAATATGGATATTGTACCAGAAATTACTAGAAGAAGTATTACAAGACTTATAAATGATGGTAAAAGAGCTGATGGAAGAGCTTTTGATGAAAGAAGAGATATTTTCATTGAACCTAATGTGATCGATAAGGCAGAAGGTTCTGCAAGAGTTAGATTAGGTGACACTCAAGTTATTGTAGGTGTTAAACCAACTATTGGTGAACCATTTGGAGACACCCCTAATTTAGGTGTATTGATGACCAATTGTGAACTATTGCCAATGGCTGCTCCTGGATTTGAACCAGGTCCACCTAGCCCTGAATCCATTGAACTTGCACGTGTTGTAGATCGTGGAATCCGTGAAAGTGAATTAGTGGACTTAGAAAAGCTTTGTATTGAAGAAGGCAAAAAAGTATGGATGCTTTTCATTGACTTACACGTAATTGATTACGATGGAAACTTGTTTGATGCATCCAATCTTGCTGTAATGGCAGCTTTAATGAACACCAAATTGCCTGTTGCTGAATACATTGATGATGAAGTTGTTTTATCTGAAGATGAAACCATGGATTTACCTATTAGAGATAAATTGGCTTTATCCACCTTTGTAAAAATCGGCAATGGATTGATTTTAGATCCTTCCTTAGAAGAGGAAGAAATCTTGGATGCAAGAATTACCATTGGTGTAACTGATGAAGGAAATCATGTCTGTTCCATGCAAAAAGGTGGAGAAGCACCTTTAAGTAGAGATGAAATCCTTGATGCTGTTCACATGGCATTCACTACCAAAGATGACTTATTAAGTCATTTAGACTAGTTTGGGAACTATTCCTAACTAGTTTTTAATTATTTTTTATTTTTTAATTTATTTTCAAAATTTTATTTTTATTTTCAAAAATCCTTTCAATATATATAATTATTGTAAAAAATGGTTTAATTCAATGTTAAATTGTAAAATTAAAGATTTATTTAAATCTAAAATAAAAAATAGCTATTTTTCTCAAATTAAAATATCAAAAAACCATTAACTTTATATACTTTTAAATACTATATTATATTATTAGTTAAGTTTATAGCCTAATTGCTGTAATGGCTTTATAATTTTAACAATATTCTCTTTATTTTAATTATCGTTTATAGGTTATAATTAGTAAAGTAGATCTTTTTATTTAATCTTATAATTAAAGACAAGAGTATGTCTTATTACTTCATATTTATTGTTTATCATGTGATGGATTAAATAATACATAAAATTAAGCTTTGTAGGTGTTGAAGCTTAATCACTTATTTAATTAATTCAATTTTACTGGAGATATTTTAAATGGCAAGAACAAAAAAAGTTGGTATTACTGGCAGATTTGGTGCTAGATACGGAAGAAAAGCAAAAAGACAAGTTAAGAAAATCGAAGAAAACATGAAAAAGAAACATGTTTGCCCTAAATGTGACAGACCTTACGTAAAAAGAGTAAGCGCTGGAATTTGGGAATGTAAAAAATGTGGTACTGTCTTTACCGGTGGAGCATACGTACCTGAAACTCCAATGGCAAAAGCTGCTACCCGTAACATTAAAAGAGTAGTTGGAGGAAACTAATTGTACAGATGTCCTGAATGTGGAACTGAAGTTGACCACAAAGGTTACATGGAAAATAAATGTCCTAAATGCAGATATAGGATTTTATTTAAAAAAGTTCCAGAAGTCAGAAAACTTGTAAAAGCAAGATAGTTATTAAATAATTTTTTATTTATAATTATTCTTTAATTATCTTTAATAACTATTTAGCTTGGCGGTCTGATCACTGCTTTCATTTTCTATTTTTATTAGCTATTTAGTTATTTTAGCTATTTGCTAATTTTAATTGCCTATATTAAAATTAGCCTTTTTATAATTTTTACTAATTTTATGCATATCTATTTCTAATTCCTATCAAAATTATAAAAAAGAGGATTATCATGCTTATTTCTACATCAAGAAAACCATCTCAGAAAACAAGAACATTCTGCAAGAACTTTTCCCATGCTTTTGGATTTGATTATACCAATAGGGGAAAAAGCAGCTTAAGGGATTTGCTTATTAAAGCTAAGCAATTAGGTCATGACAGTCTTGTTTTAGTGTATCAGATAAAGGGAAATCCAAGCAAACTAACCTTTTATGACCTTGAGGCAAATGAAAAATTGGCATTGCTTGTTTCTGTCAACACTACAAATGAGCGTCTTCACATCAGCCCTAAGGATTTGAAAATCAGATCAACTGTCAGGGAGTTGGATGTTTTGGCTGAAGTATTGGGGATTGAAGTTACTACAGAGCCTCAAGACTCAAATTACATCAGGATATCCTATGCTGACTATGATGATGAAAAGAACTTTGCAATACTCTATTTTGTAAATAAGAAAGGGGAACAAATAGATTTCCAAATAAACGTAAAAAAAATAGTAGAAAATTAAATTCATTTATTATTTGCTTTAAAATCATTGATTTATTAATTTGTTTTATCCAGGGGAGATTCTTATTAGTGAAAGTGAAATTCTAAAATCAATAAACAGTGATATTGTAATTGATTTTGATACAGAAAAGCAAGCTAAAATCGTTTACGATTCCATTTTGCTTGAATTTGAGACTTCTCCTGATTACAGATCTTCTATGGATTTGAAATTGGATAAGAATTCTATCATAATCACAATAGATGCAGAAGATGCCACATCTTTTAGAGCATCAATCAATTCAGCTATCAAATGGATTAACTTATCCGTTGAGATAAATGAATTGACTGAAAACTAATTGTTTGCTTGAGATTAATTTTTAGTTTTCTAATTTTAAAATTAATCAATTTCTCAATTTCAATCAATTTAAATTTTCTAAATCAATAGTTTTAAATATTTAACTAATAATATATTATAGTATAATGATTTATTAGCTAATTATATTAAATAATTAAAAATTAAACTAATATTATTATAAAAAAGATTAAAGGTGAAAATATGGAAATTCCACAAAATATACAACATCAATTAAACCAATTCCAACAATTACAACAACAAGCTCAAGCTGTTACCATTCAAAAACAAAATGTTGACATTCAATTAAGAGAAACCGAAACTGCGCTTGAAGAACTTAAAAAGACTCCAGAAGGAGCTGAAGTATTCAAATCTGCAGGAAACTTATTAATTAAAGTTGAACGTAATGAAACTTTAGAAGAGCTTGAAGATAAAGTTGAAACTCTTAAATTAAGACAACAAACCATGACCCGTCAAGAAGAAAGAGTCATGAAAAAACTTGAAGAAATGCAAGCAACCATCCAACAAGCTATGGGTGGAGTACAAGGATAAATAGATTAAATTAATTTTTATCTATTTTCTTTTTTTATCTTTCATTTTTTAATTCGTATTGTATAAAATGATTTTTTAAGGTGTTAACATGGTATCAAAACTTAAAGAATTATCAGAAGATGATCTTGAAGACATTTCAAATTTTTTGTCTGAAACTATTGAGAAAAAAATTCAAGCATCTGTAAAGTCACAAAAGGAAATTTTGGATATGGATGTAAGCATTGAAATTAGCTATCCTGATGAAAATGGTGAACTTGATGTAGATGCATCAATTGAAATTGATACAGATGAGTTGTCCGACTTATCTAATGAAAGAATCGATGAAGTAATCGATGAGTCTTACTTAGAACTTGATGAATACATTAATGAAAATTATAGATTATAAGTTGTAATCTTTTTTTAAAATTTTCATCTATATTTTCATAACTTTTTTTATATTTTTTTATTAAATTTTCTTCTAAATTTTATAATTTTTCTATTATTTCATTTTTTTAGAAACATCTTTTTTTTTTTTTTTTAATGATAATTAATTCAACAATTTTATTCATTGTGATAAATTACTAAAGTGTATTTATCTAAAATGATGTTTTCGTCATGATTAGGAAAATTCAATTTCATAGGATATTTATTTGAATCTATTTCCATATCAAAATGAATTCTATTTTCACTATCTCTTAGATCAAATTTCATTTCATAGAAATATCTTTTAGCAATTATCTGGCTAGTTGAAATTGTGCTTTCCTCTTTGAATAAGTTCAAATCCAATGCCTCATCATTTCTGTAGGCAGTGATTCTAAAATTATCCCATGGATAAAATCCAAATGAGCATTTTAAATTTATAGAGTTTCCTTCTTTTTTCAAATCTGTAATTTTTATCTTATGATTTGATAGCTTATCAAATTCCTTTTTGCCGTAATATAAAATTAAGTCTTTATCCCATTTTTCAATATCAAAAGAATCTTTTCCATTTTTAAAACTAAGAATATGGTATTTTTGGAATTTATTTAGTTTCTGTGATAGAATTATCTCATCATCCACATGCTGAATTACATCATGGATATTTTTATAATATTCTTTCATTTCCCTTTCATCCAATATTCCATCTTGAGTATTTTCCAAAAATAGCCATTGGAGGTCGTACATTAAGACAGATTGGATATATTTCAAAACAGATCCGTATTTTTCCATTGAATATCTTATCAATTCCTTAAAATAAATCTCCATACGTGGATTAAAATATGACTTTTCAAATTTTTTTGTATTTATTAATGACTCTTCTTCAAATCGTTTTCGATAGAGATATCTTGTAGTTCCCACTACCCCAAATTTACATTTTTCAAGTATTATCTTATTTATAAAAAGGGAATCTTCGGATATGAAAAGGCCTTTCTTGAATTTAAATTTTATTGCTGCTTCTCTTCTTAAGAATGAAGAGTTTACAGGGGTTCTCGGAAAATCGTATTCCTCAAAAATGTTTACAACACGATTCTTTTTGAATTTATGATTTAAACCCATAGGGCCTTCAACGGCATCAAATTGGTATCTTGGCATTGAAATTACATCAATATCCTCATCAAAATCTAATAAATTTGAAAATATTTCCTCTAAGGCATTTGATTCTAACTTATCATCACTATCTAAAAAATTAATCCATTTACCTTTTGCATATTTCATGGAAGTATTCCTTGCAACTGATACTCCCTGATTTTCCTGATAGAAATATTCTATATTGCGAGGATATTTTTCACAGTATTCCTTGCAAATCTCTGAAGAGCTATCTGAACTGCCGTCATCCATTAAAATGATTTGAACTTTTTGGAAATCGAAGGTCTGATTTATAACAGAATCAATAGCCTCAGCTAAATATTTTTCTGTATTATATATTGGTATAATGATGGAAAAGATAAATCCCTTTTCATTATTAAAAAAATTAGTTTTTTTAAAAATTCTGTAAATGAGTTTCTCTTTTATTGACATGAAAATCTTAAAAGTATTATTTTTTTCTTTTGCATAGAAATTGAAGAAGTCATTTGATTAATTTGCTGATGTATCTTAAAGGTTTAGTAATTCTCCAACTAATAGTGGATTTGATAAGTTTATTTTCATTTTTAAGTTTTGAAATTGTTTTTTCTTTTGTTTTTGTTTCTTGTTTTAAAGCTTTCACTTTCTGTTCTTTTGCGTTTTTTTGCGTTTATTTTTTGTTTCAGTGCTTTTGTTTCCTGTTCTTTTGCGTTTATTTTTTGTTTCAGTGCTTTTGTTTCCTGTTCTTTTGCGTTTATTTTCCGTTTTAGGGTGTTTATCTCTTGTTCTAGAATAAATGAATATTCAATGTTTCGATTTAAAATTATGTCTTTTTCATTTAACAGGGAATCCAATTTATTAAAATATTCTTCATCAAATTTCTCTTCTGTTTTCATAAGGTAATCACCCAACAAACTCTTTTTGTTTTTTTTCATTTATTATGATCTTTTTAATTTCTGGAAAATGTTCTAATAAATTATTGAATTGCTTATCATTGTTTCCTTCTTTGTTGTAAAGCCATAATGTAGGAGCATTAATAAGACCAAGTTCTTGCGTAATATTTACATATTTCAGTATGTTAAAAGGATTATCAATACATGTAATTTTAGTTTTGTTTAAGACGGCCATTGCCCAAAACCAAAGATCATCAGTTGTAGGGCAGAATTCTTCGAATAAGTTTTTTTCAAATACCTTATTGGAAAGGGCATTTGGGAAATATAATATGCCTCCAGCACCAGTAGGTAAATTTAGATATGAGCTTTCACTATCATCATTAATCAGATTCCAATTGTTGTATGGAAGTATTTCATCTTCAGAATTAATTTTGATACGTCTTGTTCTTGAGGATATGATTGTATTTGGGTGTTTTTCGTATACTTTCCACATATCCTCTAGCCATGTTTCATGATAGTAAATGTCATCATCAGCAGTAACTAAAAAATCTTTAGGATATTTCTCTAGGGCAGGTATTAGTTTTTTATAGGATTTGATGTCATCACACCATTCAATTGTTAAGCCATTAGACTTTAGTTTCAATAGATTATTAGGCAAATCTTCTTCCTTATTTGGAAATTGTTCTTCAGCTAACCATAGAACTACTTTGTCTGGCTTTAATCTTTGGTTTAAAAGGGAATAGATAGTATAATGAATTTCATTTATGCGGGCTGGAAAAGAAGTTAATGTGACAATTAATAAAGGGGCATTCTGTTTATCTTGATTAATGCCTATTTTTGAAAAACTTTCTATTTCAGAATCTAGTTCCTTTTTAATAATGTAATTATAGAATCCATTTGCATGCATTTCAAAAGATGAATACTTTAATTGGGTTTCCTCATTTAAAACCCATATGAAGAATCTATACAAGTCTAAAGGTAATTTTTTAAAGATTTCATTGCTTATGTCTGTATTTATGAAATCTGAACGCATCATTCTATAAAAATCTTCTTTATGGTTCTCTTGTGAGTCCTCTAAAAATTTTTTTGAAATTTTTAATTTAAGCTTTAGGAAATCAAGATTGTAATATTCCTGCAAGGAATTTTCTTTTAGGAATCTTTCAAATTCTTTCAAAATGTCAAAAATAAATGTTTCTTCTTTAAATGAATATTCCTTAATAAAATCAGATGATTCGCCATTATCAGTTTTAATTAAATTATCTTTTACAAAATTATTATCTTGAATGGCTTTTTTTAATGGTTCAGTTTCAGAAATTGAATAAATAATTTCAGATGATTCATTATGGCTCTTAATGTAAATTATTTCAATTTCATAAAGTGTTTGATTTCTAATTGTGTTATCAAAATTATTTGCCCTATCTTCAATTTTTAAAATAGGGATTTTAATAAGTAATTTAGACATTTTTTCTCCAGAATATCATTTATTAACTAAATTAAGTTTAGTTAATCCTTTCTTTCTTTATTTAAGGATTATATGTTGAGGTATATATATATATTTTTAGTTTTTTTTATAGGGTATAATACTACTCATATTAACAAAATGTACATATTTAAAAAATAATAAATATAATAATAAAAATAGTATAAATCATTTTTTAGAAATTTAGATTTTAAATTAAGGTGAGAATATGAGTAAAATAACAAATATATTTTTTAGCCCGTCTGAAACAACAAAAAAAGTACTTAATCAAATGGCGAGTAACTTTAGTAAAGATTATGAAATTTGTGATTTGCTTTACTTTGATGGTGAAAAAGAATTTTCATCGGATGATATTGTTTTAGTTGGAATGCCTGTTTTTGCAGGAAGAATTCCAAAAACCGCAAGAGCAAGATTATCCAAGTTAACTGGAGACAATACAAAAGCAATAGCTGTTGTAAATTATGGAAATGCACATGTAACTGATGCATTGCTTGAACTTGTTGACTTATTGGATGAAAATGGTTTTGATGTAATTGCTGCTGCATCCACTATCAGCCATCATTCCATATTTGATGGTGTTGCAGTTGGAAGGCCTGATGATTCAGATATTGGAAAAATCAATGAATTTGCACAAAAGTGTATTGAAAAAATAGCAGCTGGTGATTCTTTAGAAACTGAAATTCCAGGAAACAGACCTTATGTAGATTATAAAACCCTTCCATTCATTGTATCCTGTGATGAAAGTAAATGTGTATTCTGTCTTGAATGTATAGGTGTTTGTCCTGAGAAAGCTATTCCTGATGATGATCCAGCAGATGTTGACCTAGACTTATGTACAAGATGCACTTCATGCATAAACATTTGCCCAGAAAATGCTAGGGCTTTCACTGGAGAAGCATTTGAAGCTAAAAAACCAGCATTTGAAAGTGCAAATGCAGAAAGAAAAGAACCTGAATTTTACTTATAGTTTTTTATTTTTATTTCTTTTTTTTTAATCTATTTTTATATTTTATTCCTTTTTTTATTTTTATTTCTTTTTTTTTTTTATTTTTATTTCTTTTTTTTAATCTTATTCTTTTTCATTTTTACTCATTTTTCCAAAATTTTAGATCCAACTAATAAATCTATATTTTTCAGAAAAAATTGCATGTTGTGTTTTTAATCCTTTAGAGGTATATGAAAATATGTCTATATCATTTTCTTTTAACAATTCTTTAGTATGGTCCATAGTGTTTCTTTCACCTTTTCTTTCATAATCATCAATTATGATTATAAAATCATCTGCTAGATTGGATGGAATCATTTGCCATATATTTGATCTTGAATAATCTAAAAGTTCATTTTTTCCATCTTTTACTATAAACCCTCTTGGACCGTCGATAATGATTAAATCGTATTTTTCATCTTCAACAATTTTTGAAATGTCTTTAAAACGGAGATTGATTGTGTTATTATATTCAAATGTTTCCACATCAAGGTTAAGTATTTGTATATTTTCTGAGATCTCTAGATTTTTAGAGAAATTTTCTATCCAAGTTTCATCACTTTCCAAGACTGTTAATTTAGCATCGTTAAAATATTTGGCATATTGGGAGGTTAATTTAGTAGTTTGCCCTAAACCCATTTCTAAAATATTTTTTGGCTGTGCATCATTTAAAATACGATATAATGAATACATGAATGAGTAATTTGCAGCAGAATTAACCAATGAAAAATTTCTTTCTTTTAACCATTCTGAGTTTTTTATTGTATCATTAAATACAAAAGCATATTTAAGTTCATTATTGATTATTTCTTCTGAATGATTAATATTCATTAAATCATTTTTGAGTGAATTTAAATTTTTATTCATCTCACCAATTTCATGGCTGTATTTTTTATTAAGTTCACGGATATCATGATTATATTTTTTATTAAGCTTTTCAGTCTCTTTGCCGTATTTTTCATTTAATTTTTTTATTTTATTTTCATAATTCTTTTCATCACTCTCTTTTTCCGCTATCAATTCTTTATTTTCTTTTTTTAATTTTTCAAAATTGGTTTTGTAATAATTATAACTATTGCTTTTGGATAAAATTTTATTCATTATTTTCATTTGATGCACCTGATTATTCACGTAATAATGTTTTTTGTATTGATTTTTATATTGGGAAAAATATGGGGTTTCTTAATAAAATATAAGTTTTCTAATATATAAATAGTTAATTTTGTTAATTGTTAAGTATAAAAACTATTTTATAAAAAATTCAATATTTCATTTTTTATTTAAAATATGAATATTTTTTAATTATTTTACATTTCTATTATTAAAATAGTATTAATTATTAATATTGATTAACAATTTAATAATTATTTTTAATATTTTAAAACATATATATAATGAAAGATTAATATATCTATAACAAAAACTTAAGGTTGATAATATGAATAAAAAATTATTTGCTCTATTGGTTGTAGCGATTATAGCTATTGTTAGTATAGGGGCGGTCAATGCTTTTGATCTTGGAAGTCTCCTGGGTGGTGGAAATACAGTAACTGTGGATGGAGTCAATTTCAATGTTCCTGATGGATTTGAAGAAGTTGTAAGAAACACCACAACAAAATATAACAAGACTGTTGATAATATAGCTTATTTCTCAGAGATAAAGAATTATAAAAAAGATAATGATACACTTTCATTAAGCGTTTCTAAAAACCCTAGCCATAAGGCAACTGATGACACAGCTCGTCATTATGGGGGGAATAGTGAAACCATAAATGGAGTTGCTGGTTATTTGGAGTATCACCCTCAAAATGTAACCAGATTTGTAAGCGGTAATTACATTTATACCATTACAACTTATCCGTACTATACTTTTGCATATGCAAAAGATGATAAATTGGTTGTTGTTTCAGCATCTGAAAAAGAATTTATATCTGATGCAGTAAAGGCTTAATTTTTATTTTAAGTATTAACTGTGGGTTTAAATGATTAAACCCATAATTTTACTTTTTTTAACTTTTTTTTAATAATTTTACTTTTTTTAACTTTTTTTAATAATTTTATTTTTTTTAATTTTATATTTTATAATGGGGCTGTTTTTAATTAGTTTCCACTTTACATTCTTTTAATTTTTATATATGATTTTAGCATGTTTAATGGATTAAATTTCTAAAAATTTAAATATTACATTTTCTTAATTATTATATGTTCTAAATTTTAGATTAGGGACTTTAGTTAAAAAAATTTATTGGTTTTGATGATAATTATGATGGAAACTGATGTTTTAGTAATTGGTGCAGGTCCTGCTGGCTCTGCTGCAGCTAAACATGCTGCTTTAGGAGGGGCAAGCGTAATATTGATAGATAAGAAGTCAGAAATAGGGACTCCTAAAAGATGTGCAGAAGGCATTTATGACCATGGGCTTAAATGGCTTGAGATTGAACCGAATCCACAATGGGCTGTTCAGAGAATCAATGGGGGAGCTATTATTGCACCGGATAAAACAAGATTGACTCTTGATGAGACAGTGCTGCCAGAAAAGGGATATGTCATTGAAAGGAAGGTCTTTGATAAGTATATGGCTATGGATGCTGCAAGAGCAGGTGCTAAAATAATGGTTAAGACATTAGCAAAATCCATTATGAAAGATGAGGATTCCGATGGTTCATTTTATGTAATTGACTGTGAACATATGGGAGAAATCATTGAAATAAAGGCTCGCATAGTAATTGCTGCAGATGGTCCTGAATCTCGAGTGGCCAAGGCATTTGGCATAAACTCCACTAAAAAGCCACAGCAAATGATGTCTGGAGTTCAATATGAAATGGTTGGAGTCGATTGTGAAAGGATGGACTTGGTTGAGCTTCATTTAGGCGCTTTTGCAAATGGTGGCTATGCATGGGTATTTCCAAAGGGAGATGACATTGCAAATGTTGGCATTGCAATATCTTCAGCAAGCAAAAGGCCAGCCATTGACTACTTAAATGAATTCATTGAATCATATCCTCCTTTGAAAAATGCAAAGGCAGTTGAACTGAATGTTGGTGGAGACCCAATCGGAGGTTTGATTGGCCAAATATGCAGCGATAACCTATTGGTTTGCGGTGATGCAGCAGGTCAGGTAGATCCTATCACTGGTGGTGGAATAATTTTGGGCATGCTTGGAGGAAAGACTGCAGGCCAAGTGGCAGCTAGAGCTATAAGGGACAAGGATTATTCAGCAGAAAGACTTAAGGAATATGAAGTATTGTATGATGAATACACTCAAGGTGCTATTCCTAAATTAGCTATTGCCCATGAGGTATTTCTTTCTTTAAGTGATAATGATTTGAATCAGATTATTCATGCTTTCGTCGGGCTTGATTACAGGAATATGGCTCCAAAGGACATTTTAAAGGTATTTTTAAAAATATCTCCTCGTCTTGCCTTGAAGTTTACAAAGTTGTTTAAGATTTTATTTTAAAGCCATGATTTAATTTTTTATTCTATTATTTTTTTTACATTTTATTCAAATCAATTAAAATTTATTATTTTTCAAGTAAACTTTATATACTATAAAGTATAAAATATGTTTAAGGGTTCATTCTCTTTATTTTTAATCTTAGCTAGTATTTTTAAACACAATATGAATAAGAAAAGAGATGAATTCTCTTTTCTTTTTCTCCCCCATTTTATTTTTTTATTCATTCATTCTATCTGATTTTCCAGTTTATTTTAATCATTCCCCCTTTATTATTTCTATTATTGCCCTATTCTGATTTTCATAATCAATTATTTTTACATACATCAGTTTTAATATATACAATAAACAAATTATTATTATTGGTAAAAATTTAAGGATTTTCTATATCGGTGTTTAGATGAAAGAAAGATTGGATAGATATTTAGTGAATAATAATTTTACATATTCCAGAACTAAAGCAAAGGAACTGATCAAATCTGGGTCTGTAAAGGTAAATGACAATATAATGACTAAAGCAAGTTATAGCGTTAAGGATAATGATAAAGTCGAAATTATCGATAGCAGTTCCATTAAGTATGTATCAAGAGCAGGATTAAAGCTTGAAGGTGCTATAGAATCATTTAATTTGGACTTGAATGATAAAAGCGTTATGGACATTGGGTCATCTACTGGAGGATTTACAGACTGCTCCCTAAGGAATGGTGCAAAAAGGGTGGTTGCAATTGATGTTGGAACTGATTTGATGGCAAATTCATTAAGGAATGATGGAAGGGTTGAACTTCATGAGCAATTGAACTTCAAGAATGCTCCAAGCAATCTCTTTGATGGCATAGATATTATAGTATCTGATGTGTCCTTCATTTCCTTAAAGCATATTATAGATAGGATATCCTTGGAGGATGAGGATTTTGAATTGGTATTTCTCATAAAGCCTCAATTTGAATGTGGTAAGGAAATAGCAGATAAATTCAAGGGGATCATCAATGATAAGGAAGTTCATAAGGATGTAATTCTTGATATAATTGCTTATTTTAAGAAATATGGATATAACATAATTGATTTGGATGTTTCAAAAATTCAAGGTAAAAGTGGAAATATTGAGTATCTTGCCCATTTCAAAAGAACTGAAGATGCAACTAATATTGATATAGAAACAATTGTAAATAAGGCATTTTTTAAATAAGGTTAATATTGTCCTTTTTTAATATCCTCTCACTTTTTTTAATATTAATAATAATTATAGAAATATTTATATAATTAGGAAATAAAATTATTATTTAGGTTTACCTAATTTCTTTTTAACTTATAAATAAATCTAATTTTTTACATATATACATTATTAACTAAGTAAATTAAAAATAGATTTATATCATCTGGTTTTGTTCAATATCGATGGATAAAATTAGTTTTAGGTAAAGATTATTAAGTAGTTTTATTCAATTTTTGAGAAGGTAAAAATGGGGAAGGATACTAATTCTAAGATTGATTCAGAGGATGATAAATCAATCAATAATGATAAAGCATACTACAAAAACGTTCTTTTAATAGGAAGTCCTAATGTAGGGAAGAGTTTAACATTCAATAAATTGACTGGTATGACTGCAATGGTTTCAAATTACCCTGGAACCACAGTGGATATCGATGAGGGTAATTTCACCTATGATAACAAGACAGTCCATATAACTGACCCTCCAGGACTTTATGATTTAAATACAATCACAGAAGAGGAAAGAGTAGCTAAATTGTTGGTTTTAGATGAACAGTTTGACTTGATGGTTCATGTAGTGGATGCTAAGAACATTGAAAAGTCAATTGACCTTACTTTGCAGTTGATTGATGCAGGAAAAGAAGTGATTTTAGTTTTAAATATGATGGATGAGCTTGAAAAGATTGGGGCAACTGTTGATGCTGAAAGCTTGTCACATGAGCTCGGAATTCCTATTGTCTTGACTGCTGCTGCAGAAAACAGGGGATTGGAAGAATTAAAACATACAATCGTCAACTATGATTCAATTGAAAATCAAATATTAAGCGAATCAAAAACTTTTTTGGATGTAGACTATGGAAGGTCTATTGAAATAGCCATTTCTGAGATAAAGAATAACATTAAGGGATCTTATCCGGTTTCTAAAAGATATTTGGCTGTTTCTCTCCTTGAAGGTGATGAAGACAGTGAAAACCTTGTAAAAGAGAAGGAAGATTATGCTCTCTTATCAAAGATTATTGATGCTCAAAAAGCCAAGTTTGACCAACCGGTCAAGTATCTGACAAAACTTAGGCTTGCTGATTATGCTAAGCACATCAAATCAAACTACACAACAATAGATAGTGTAAATGTTCAGGATAAGGATAGCTTAGGTGAAAAATTAAGCAGAATAATGATTCATCCGATTTACGGACTTATCATACTTGCTTGTGTACTTTACTTTGGCCTTTATTTGATAGTTGGAGTGCTTGGAGCAGGCATTCTTGTAGACTTTTTGGAAAATACCATTTTTGGCCAGTACATTAACCCTGCAGTGACTGCTGTTGTTGTTCAGTATATTCCTTGGGTACCGATTCAAAACCTATTTATTGGTGAATATGGTATCGTCACCCTTGGTTTAACCTATGGATTCGGGATTATCCTCCCTATTGTATCACTTTTCTTCATTGTATTTTCAATACTTGAAGATAGCGGATACCTTCCAAGGCTTGCTCTCCTAGTGGATAATGGGTTTAAAAAGATAGGTTTGAGTGGAAGAAGCGTTATTCCATTTGTGCTTGCAGTTGGCTGTGGAAGTATGGCAACAATGGTGACAAGAACACTTGAAACAAGAAGGGAGAGAAACATTGCTACAATGCTTATGGCTCTTACAATTCCTTGTTCTGCACAATTGGGGGTTATTATGGCACTCTTATCCCAACATCAAAATGCCATTTGGATTTGGTTTGCTGTAATCCTATTCAACTTTGTAGTCATTGGTTTCCTTGCAAAAAGATTTGTTCCAGGGGCACAGCCAAGTTTCTTTATGGAATTGCCTCCTTTAAGATGGCCTAAATTGTCCCATATCGCTAAAAAGACTTGGACACGTCTTGTAATGTATATCAAGGAATTGATTCCAATTTTCATATTGATCAGTGTAATCATTTGGGCTCTTGACTTATGCGGAATATTCCAATGGATCATTGCATGCATCAGCCCTGTAGTCAATGCAATTGGCCTTCCTACTTCAACAAGTTCCTCATTTGTGCTCGGATTCTTTAGAAGGGACTTTGGTGCTGCAGGACTTATGACAATTCAGAATCAATTGACAGGAGTTCAATTGCTTGTTGCTTCTGTAACATTAACTTTGTTCTTGCCTTGTGTAGCTCAATTGATGATTATGATTAAGGAAAGAGGTGTTAAGTTAGCTGGTTTGATTGCTGTAATGAGCATAGTTCTTGCATTTACAATGGGTTTTATCGTAAACTTCATATTGACTAGCTTGAATGTGGTTTTATAATTATTTAGGATTTAATCTTTTAGATGTGGGTTTATAAGAATATGATTTTAACGTTTTTAGATGGATAGGGGCTTTGAAATGGAAGAGAATGATAAAAAAGATCAAATAGTAAAATGTGAATTCTGCGGTTTCACATTTCAAAAGTGTGATGGAATAAGCTGTGATTCATGCCCTATCAATTGCAAAACAGTTAAATGTCCCAATTGCGGATATGAGATTCTGCCTGAATCCAAATCATATAAGTTTATAGAAGACAGTTTTAAAAAGATTAAAAGCATGATTAAATAGTTTCTAACAATTTGGTGTTTAAAAAGATTAAAAGCATGATTAAATAGTTTCTAACAATTTTGGTGTTTAAAATGGAAAAAAGTGAAATTGAACATTATTTGCGTGATATTTGGGTTAGAGAATTTGAAAAGGAAGAGAAATTGGTCATTGATGAATTTAATAAGGAAGATATTGAATTATTGGCTAAGAAGGAATATGTCAAGATTGATGATGGCTTTGTCAACTTAACTGAAAATGGAGAACATTTGGGAAGATCTTTAGTTAGAAAACATAGGATTGCAGAAAAGGTAGTGGCAGACTTGTTTTTAGCTGACATGGATGAAATGGAAGAGCTGGCAGACCAGATTGAGCATGTAATGAGTGAAGAGGTTGAAGACAATATATGCAGAATCTTGGGAAACCCTGAAAACTGTCCTCACAACAATCCAATTCCTAAAGGAGATAGTGATAATGATTTGGGAAACGAGTATTCATTGCCTTTAGTTTCTTGTCACAGTGGAGAATCCGGTGAAGTTTCACACATCAAAACAGAAGATGCTCGTAAATTAAGAAAAATCATGAATTTAGGGCTTATTCCAGGTTCCAGGATTTGTCTAATTCAAAAGTTCCCTAACTATGTGTTCCAATTGGGAAACACTCAATTGGCTGTAGATAAGGAATTGGCTAACGAAATATTTATAAAATTAGATGAATAATTTATAATTATCAAAAATATGGTATGATGGTGAAAATATGTTAGAGATTATTCCTGTTTTAGATTTAATGAATTCTGTTGCTGTATCTGGTAAAAGCGGCAATAGAGACACTTACACCCCTTTACAAACTATTTATGCATCTTCATCTGACCCTGTTGAAATAGCTAACTCATTAAAAAGGGCAAATGCAAAAGAGATGTATATAGCTGATTTGGACCTTATCGAAAGGAATGGGAATCATAATATCTATAAGATAAAGGAAGTCAATACCATTTTGCCTGTTATTGTGGATGTAGGTGTAGATAATCTTGAAACATTTGAATTCATGCTTGATTTTGCTTATAAGATTATTGTAGCTACTGAAACACTTGAATCAATTGAAGAGCTTGAGAAGATCTTTGAAAAGTATCCTAAGGAAAGAATTATCGTAAGTGTGGATGTGAAAAACAATGAACTCTATACTAAACATATGGATTTGGACTTGGAAGGATTTAAGGAAGTCTTAAGAAGAATTGACCCTAATGAAATTATTTTGCTTGATATTTCATCAGTAGGTACAGAAGCCGGTTTCAATAAGGAATTGTTTGAAAAATTTGATGAATTCAAGGATAAAATAATTTTAGGGGGAGGAATCACTAAAGATGAAATTCCTCTAATCAATGAATTAGGAATTAAAAAGGCTTTAGTAGGGACTGCTTTACATAAAGGAGAAATAGATATTACAATTTTCTAATAATTCTTCTTTGTTTTAATTTAATAATTTTTATATTTTCTTTTTTTAGCTATTTTTTTCTGCTTAAATTTAAATATTAAATTAAATAAATTATTATATAATTGAAAAAAGTATTTATGTGATATAATGGCAAATGGATTTATTATTATATTTTCTCATATCTTACCCTTAATATTAGGATTTTTCAGTATTTTATTAATCATTAATGGAATAATGGATGAACAAAAGCATATTGCTGCTTTAGGCATAGGACTTTTCCTTCTTGCAGCCATAGGCCCATTCTTTATTTTACCATTTTTCATATAGTTAAATTTTTTTAACTCTTTTCTTTTTTTCTATTTTTTCTACTTTTTATTAATTTTTAGCATTTTTCAATATTTTTTTAATAACATATCATAATATCATGATATGAAAACATTTAAATATGTTGACATGTTATACTATTATTATAAAAAGGTGTTCCAAATGAAAAATCAAAATTCACAAAATGAAGAAAATAAACATGATGATATGTGTGAAATATATCATCCCCATGAAGATTCAATAGAAAGAGCTAAAAAGCATATCTTGGCTGATGATGAATATTCTGACCTTTCAGAGTTCTTTAAGATTTTTGGAAATCCTACAAGGCTTAAGATAATTTCCCTTTTGAGCTATGAGGATTTATGTGTATGTGACATATGCGAATCATTAGGATTGAATCAAAATGCAGTGTCTAATCAATTAAGGATATTGAGGGCACATAATATTGTTAAATTTGAGAAAGAAGGAAAACAAGCCAGGTATTCATTAACTGACCTTCATGTTGAAATGATTTACAAGATGGGTTTGGAACACTTGAATGAATAATAACTTTTGGATATTCTTCAATTAAATTTTTTATTTTATTTTATTTTATTTATTAAGGTGTCAATATGGTAGAAAATAAATGTTATGATCCTGATTGTAATGAAGAGGAATGCTTTAATCCCGAACATTACAATTATATTTGTTTTGATCCTGACTGCAGTGATGAAAAATGTATGAATGAAAAGCATTACAATAAGCAGTTATTGAAGGATTATCAGAAAAGCACTGATTTAAGTGTTTTTGATCATAGAGAAGAGATAGATTATGATGAAGATGTTGATATAAGTCTTTGTGGATGCCCTGATTGTGCAGATGATGACCATGACCATGATCACGACCATCATCACGACCACAGCCATGAGCATAATCATGACCACAGTCATGGTCACGAACATGAGCATGGACATGAGGAAGAAAAACATGATGAGTCCTGTCGCTGTGGATGTGAAGATGATGACTGCCATGATGAAGAAGATGACCACGAGCATCATCATGACCACAATCATAATCATCATCATGAGCATGAAGAAGAATCTTGTGGTTGTGGTTGTGATGACGATGATTGTCATGATGAAGATCATGAGCATCATCATGAGCATGGACATGAGCATAATCTTAAAATAGTGGAGAATTCTTGTGAAGACCCTGATTGTGATTGTCATGACCATGGCCATAATCATGAACATGACCATCACCATCATGGACATGAGCGTCATCATGACCATGACCACGATCATGAGCATGAGGATGGAACTTGTGGTTGTGGTTGTGATGACGATGATGACGATTTCTCTCTATGCGGGTGCCCTGATTGTACAGATGATGAAGATAAAGAGGAACATGAAGAGCTTATAGCAGAAGGAAAACCTCTTATTTACAATAGGCCAATTCAAATCATGGTTTCAAGTGGAATACTCTTTATAGGGGGACATATACTTGAATGGTTATCCTTTGACCATACAATTGTAACCATAATATACATGCTTGGAGCACTTATAGCAGGTTATGAAATAGCTATTCTTGCATATAAATCCCTTGTAAAACGTCATACTGTCGGTCCAGCACTTCTTGTAGTGATTGCTTGTATCGCTTCATTCATAATAGGCCATGGGGAAGAGGGTGCAGCTGTAGCATTATTATATTACATAGCGGAATTCTTGGAAGACTTGGCTGAGCATAGAGCAAAACGTTCAATCAAATCATTGGTTGAATTAGCTCCAGAAACTGCAAGGGTAAAAGTTGAAGATGGAGAGGAAGTCCGTAATGTTGATGATGTCAAAATCGGTGAAATTGTAGTTATAAGGCCTGGAGACAAAGTTCCTTTGGATGGAAATATAGTTTCAGGTATTTCTTCAATCAATCAGGCATCCATTACCGGTGAAAGTCTTCCTGTAACCAAGACTGTTGGGGATGAAGTCTTCTCAGGTACCGTTAATGAAGACGGGTATTTGGAAATGGTTGTAACAAAAGAAGCTAAGGATTCAGTTATTTCTAAAATTGTAACCCTTGTTAAAAGGTCTCAATTGAATAGATCAAACACTGAAACTTTGGTAGAACGTATTTCCAAGTATTACACTCCATTGATGATTGTAATTGCAGCTTGTGTGGCGTTCGTACCTCCCTTGTTCTTTGGACAAAACCTTGTGGACTGGGTTTACAAAGCACTTTCAATTATGGTAATCTCATGTCCTTGTGCATTCCTGATTTCCACTCCAATCGGTATGGTGTCAGCTATCACTTCAGCTACCAAAAAAGGGGTGTTAATCAAAGGAAGTACCTATGTAGAGGAAATGCGTAATGTAAAAGCGGTAATTTTCGATAAAACAGGTACCTTAACAGAAGGAAAACTCGAATTAAGTGACATCAATGTATTGAATGATGATTATGCTGAAGATGAAATTGTCAGGATAGCTGCTTCATTGGAGAACAGTTCATCTCACCCTATAGCAAATGCGATTGTTAATTATGCTACATTAAATGATATAGAGTTTGAGGAAATTGAGGACTTTAAGAATGTTCCTGGAAAAGGCATTATAGCTAATGTTGAAGGAAAACAATTCTATGCTGCAAATGAGTCTTTAATTGAAGGCAGTGAGTTTAACATTTCCCAAGAAGAAATTAATCAGTTCTCTGCCGAAGGTAAAACAGTTGTCTTCATTGGTGATGAGGATGGAGTTATTGCAAGCTTAACAGTTGTTGATAAGATTCGTGACAATGCTCCAGATGTAATCAAGGATCTTAAGGAACAAGGTGTAAAAACCATTATGTTAACTGGTGACAATAAGATTGCTGCCAAGAAAGTTGCTGATGAAATCGGACTGGATTATGTCTACTCCAATCTTTTGCCTGAAGATAAGCTAAACATTCTTGACACTATCCGTAACAAGTTTGGTGATGTGGCTATGGTTGGTGACGGTATCAATGATGCACCTGCATTGGCACGTGCAAACATCGGTATTGCAATGGGTGCTGCAGGTTCCGATGTAGCTATTGAAACCGCTGATGTGGCTCTAATGCAGGATGACATTAGTAAGTTGCCTTACCTATTCAGTTTAAGCCAAAAGACAATGAATATTATTAAACAAAACATTTCACTATCCATTTTCGTAAAGGCTCTCTTTGTAATCCTTGCGATATTAGGTTTAATTACTTTAATGACGTCTGTTGGTATTGGTGACCTGGGATTAACTTTGGTGGTTATACTTAATTCATTTAGGATTGCTAGAGTGAAAGATCCATTATTTTAGAAAAACTTTGGTTAAGTTAAAACTTAACCTATTTTTTATTTTTATATTTTTCCTCTTTTTAAATCATTTTTTAAATCATTTTTTTTTATTATTTTTTTAATCAATCAATATCATTTTCCAATTTTTTAACAACTCTCGCAGGAACTCCAAGTGCAAGGGAATTGTCAGGAATGTCTTTGCTGACCACTGCACCAGCACCAACAACCACATTATTTCCAATGGTCACTCCAGGAAGAATTGTCACATTTGCACCTAACCATACGTCATTTCCAATTCTGATTTCAGAGGCCTGTGCCAAATGGTCTCGTCTTTTTTTAGGGGATAATGGATGGCCAACTGTTGTTATAGTAGTATTTGGACCAATCATTACATTATCTCCAATGTAGACTTCTTTGATGTCAAGTATTGTCAAGTTGAAGTTTCCAGTAAAATTGTTGCCGATGAAAATGTTTTTGCCATTATCAAAGCAGAATCGCTTTGCAATCCATACCTTTTCACCAACAGAACCTAAAATCTCGGATAATACCTCATGCTGTTTGTCTAAATCATCTTCTGCGAGAGAATTAAATACGTTTGCATTTTCTATGGCATGCAATTTCATCATTGAAATATCTTCATCGTCATAACAATATTCCAATCCAGCTTGCATTTTCTCAATTTCTTTCATTGATTAATCCCCGTATTATTGGTTAATTTCTTATTTTTTATAATTTTTTTATAATTTTTTTTATATGATAATGTTCTCTAATCAATCAGATTATCTATTTTCTCAAAAAGTTCATGATAGTTTTCATAAAGATTCTTGAATTCTTCATCGTTTTTAGACATTAAATCTATTTTAATCTGTTTATCATTTTTAGAGAATTCAACTTGTTCAGATTGTTTGTTCTCAAATGTATCAATAATCAATGATTTAATTTCATTGTATCGGTCTTCAGTTAAATTGTACATTCTGCTATGATTTAATATGTTCATTGCATGAATAAGTCCATTTTCTCCATTATCAAGGCAAGAAGAGAGTCTGATTTTGGTATTCATATAATAAGGAGCTTCTAATTTGTCTCTACGAAGTACAATTGAAATTCTTGATATCACATGATCATCATTGACGTTTTCATTTAGGAATTTAATCAATTGGAATTGTTTTATATTTGCATTATTATTCATGAAAGTCATGTTAATATATTATTTTTAAAAATATTTAAGTTTAGTGAAGTAAGAGATTTTTTCATGTGTTCCTTATGATTTAATTCTTTAATATAAACATTTATTTATAGATTTAACAAATATTAAAGTTATGAAAAGAATTTTTAAATTGGTTGAAAAATATTTTTTTATAATCATTCTTATTGCAGTTGTAATTGCTGTAATCATTCCAAATTCATTCAATTGGGTTATGGAAGAGTTTATGGGAATAAATGTTATTAATGTTCTTTTAGGGGTAATCCTCTTTGGAATGGGTACAACATTAAAAATAGAGAACTTTGTAAATGTATTCAAAAGGCCTAAAGAGATTTTGTTAGGGGTCAGTGCCCAATATCTGTTAATGCCATTGATAGCATTTGCAATTGCAAGCATCTTATCTTTAAATGAGGCATTGACTGTAGGGCTTGTTCTTGTTGGAACAGTTCCTGGAGGAACAGCATCTGATGTAATCACATTTCTAGCAAAAGGTGATGTGGCGCTTTCAGTTTCACTCACTGCAGTTTCCACAGTTATTTCACCTATCTTAACTCCAATAATCACATTGCTTCTGATTGGAAATACAATAGCGTTCAATCCAGTTGACATGTTCATTTCAATTGTGCAGATTGTAATAATTCCAATAGCTTTAGGATTGTTCCTTAACTATAAATTTCCAGACTTTTGTGAGAAATTGAAGGATTATTTGCCTGCATTGTCTTCTGTTGTTATTGCGATAATCGTTGCAGGAGTCATTGGAGCAAACAAGGAAGCAATCATCAGTTCATCTCTTGTAATAATTGCTGCAATCGTTTTGCAATATTTCATAGCAATGCTTTTAGGATTTGCGGTAGGTTACTTGTCTGGAATGAAGAGAAAACAGATGGTTACCATTGCTATTGAACTTGCTTTCCAGAACTCAGGATTGTCTACAAGTCTTGCAAAAACACATTTCCCAGCATTGACTTTGGCAACAGTTCCTGGAGCATTATATTCAGTATGGCAAAACTTTGCAGGATCAATTCTTGCATATATCTTTACAAAATATTTTAGTAATGAAGAGTAATTCTTAAGTTTCTCTCTTCAAATATTTTCTTTTTTTATTATCAAAGAATTAATGCAGTATTTATTCATTTATTTTTATTTAAATTATTTTTTCTTCTTTTTCATTTTTAATTAACTTAAATAATGAAATAAATCCAATTATTGCTGTAATCACTTGAGTAAGGCATGATACAATATCGTAGATTCCTATAAAGTAAATTGCATAAATCAAAACGTTTACAATGAATGCTACCTTAATCCATTTGATTGTTTTCAAGTAATAGTTGCAAATGGTAAGCTGTATGATTCCAATCATAGGAAGAAGTCCAATCAAGCCCATTGTATTGATTATAGGGCAAATGATTAGGGTAATTATGATGAACATAATCGCTAATTTGGAACTTAACTTTTCATTCATTACTAAGTAGTTCCTTGCTGCTGCAATGAGCATGGTAAGTATTCCGGTCCATGATAGGAAAAATGCTGAAGAAACTGTAAGAATGAGCGCTTCAATAACCTGATACTTATAAGCTTCCCTTTTGTCATTGACAATGCAACTTAAAATAAGTGCAATTGATGCAAAAAAAGATATTACATTTCCAATGATGATGTTAATGGGTAAGCTTAAAATATCCATCTTATTACCTATAATTGTTTTTTTTATTTACGAAAATTAGTTTTTTGTTTATATTAATTTAATTTCTTTTTTTATACTAATTAATCTTTCACTATATTTATATATTTTTAAAAAGAAAATAATTTTAGATTGAAAATTTATAATATTTGAATGAATATTTTTAAATTGGAAATTTTATTTTTTCTATTAAAAACAAATAATGATGGATTGCAATGACACTTGTTTTAATTGGGCCAGCATGTGAAGATCTTATTATCATTGGAGATAAGGAAAACTCAAAGGTAGGGGGAGCCAGTTATTTCCAAAGCTTTGTCTATGAAGAGTTTAATGAGGATTATTTAGCTATTGTAAATGCTTCAAGTGAGGATTTAATCAATTCATTTCCAGATAAATCAAAAGTTAAACTCATTTTAAAGGATGAAACACATCATTTCATTAATGAATATCCTGATAAGGATAATCTAGATATAAGAAGGCAATCAACTAATTTTGCAAATGTTCCTATACTCAGCGATGAATTGAAAAATATTTTTGAAGAATGTGAAATTGATAATGATGATATCGATGCCTTTGTCTTGACACCACTTAACAGCAATGACTTTCCAATTGAAACTTTGGAATTTCTGAAAACTTTTGAAGTTCCAATCTATGTTTCACTTCAAGGTTTCTTAAGATTTATGGATGAAGATAATTCGATGATATTAAAACTATCTGATAATCTAGATCATGTTTTTGATATAAGTGATACAATTTTCATGGATGAGAGTGAATTTGATATCATAAAAAGTGAAAAATTTGCAGATTCCAACTTAGTTATCACAAATGGTAGCAAAGGTTCAAGAATTATTGAAGTTGGTGGTACAACTATTAAAATAAATGCAGTTAAATGTGATAATATTGTAGATGCTACTGGATGTGGTGATACTTATATGGCTGCATATATATTAGCAATATTAAATAATAAAACTTTAATAGAATCTGCTGATTTTGCATCAAGGATAGCAAGTAAGAAATTGGAAAATTATGGGCCTTATAAAAAATCATAAAAATATAAAAAAATAAAAACATTAAAAGAAATTTTAAAGATTATATAAAATTATAAAAAAATAAAAACATTATAAAAAATTTTAAAAAATATATAAAATAATAAAAATTATAAAATTATAAAAAATTAAAAATAGAAAAAATAGAAAAAATAGGAAAATAATTGATTCCTATTTAAAATGCATAATGTATATTATGCAATTTATACAAACATACAGAACTGCTTGAAGGGAATGCATAAATCATATGGTCAAGCTCTTTAAGGCTTATTTTTTGATTGATGATGAATGTAAACATATTTGCCACATTTTCAGCATCTGCTGCCATGATTTCTGCACCGACTATTTGAAGGTCCTTATCTACAATGACCTTTGCTTCAGCAGTCCTATCGTTTTTAAGCTCAAGTGAATATGACTTACCATATTGGATTCTATGAACTTCATATCCATCCATCTCTTCAGCTACAAATGCAGGAACTCCCACTGTAGCTATTCTTGGAATGGTGTAAGCAACTGCAGGAACAACAGGATAATCTATTTTCTCAGGATTTTTCTCCAATAATGCTTTTCCAAGGTATTTGGATTGATGAATCGCAACGGTTACAAGCTTAGCAATTCCACTATCCGCTACATCACCGCATGCATAGATATTAGGAACATCAGTTTGGAGGTATTCATTTACCTTAATTCCTCTTTTGGTGTATGCCAATCCAACATTTTCAAGGCCAATGTCCTCTACATTTGCCTCTCTTCCCATAGCTGCAATGACATAGTCTCCAGTTAAGCTTAGTCCGCTTTCACAGTTTACTGTAAATGCATTTTCATAAGCCTTATTATCTATTTTAGCATCAGGATCTCTTAATTTATCATCAGTATTCAATGCATTTTCAAGATTAAGAACTCTTTCTTCAGGATTATCGATTACAACATTCTCATCTTTAATGATTTCTGTTACGGTTTCATTGAAGTGGAATCTGATGTTTTTCTCTTTAAGTATTTCAATCACATGTTGAACGTAAGGTTGGTGGAAGTATTTTAATGCCATATCTCCTCTGATTATCACATCTGCTTCAAGTCCTGCTTCTGCAAGGATTGATGCAAATTCCATTCCAACAAATCCTGCCCCTATGATAATCGCATGCTTTGGAAGCTCATCAATGTCTAAAAAGTCAGTGCTGTCATGTAGGTATTCCTTTCCAGGAATGTCTGGAATTACAGGTTTTAAACCGGTACAAATGACTATTTTCTCTGTGGTGAATTTCTCTTCTCCAACTTGAACTGTATGCTCATCAATGATTATTCCTTTTCCATGAGCCACATCGAGGTCATATTCCTTAAATTTTCCATCAAGGAAAGGAGCCATATTTGCAATTCTCTTACGTTTCAATTCCATCAATGCAGTCCAATCCACATCGAAATCACCGGATTTTCCACAGCCTTCGAAATTGTCTGCCAATGCCTTTATTTCATATGGAGCATCAAGAAGCGCTTTTGAGTTGCAACCTCTGTTTGCACATGTTCCACCATATAGGCTTTCTTCAACAATTAATATTTTAAGGTCTGCTTTTCTTAAGAAACGGCCTCCTTGCCATGCTGCATTTCCACTTCCAATATATATTACATCATAATCCATATTAATTCCTCTAAATATTATATGTAAAAAATAGTAGATATTATTTATTATTTTTAAAAGTTTTTATTCTTTTTGATTTTTTTCTATCATTATTATTTTATATATTTTTAAATTAAATAGTAAAACATATAAAATTATAAGAGTTTGCAATTTAATATAATATGATATTGATTCAATTAAAAAAATCTTTAATCTATATTTTTATATTTGGGTTTTTAAAAGATAATGATAGGTTTTTGCCAATATCTGATTCAAAAGAATTTTTCTTTATGCAGTTATAAAGAAAAAAATGTGAATGGCTTTATGGGACTTTAAAAACTCTTTTATAGAATAATTGTAATTTTTTTATTCTTTCTAAAATTGTTATGATAGAATTTAATTTCAAGATCTTGATAAAAGGAGGATACTTTGATTAAAAAAAATTTCAAAAAACATAATGTACATAAAGAAGCTAGCGAAAACCTTTCCATTGCATTGGTTTTAAATATAATATTTAATATTATCGTTATCAGCGGAGGAATTTTCACGAATAGTGTAGCAATCCTATCTGATGCTTTGCATGATTTAAGTGATACAATTTCAATATTGATTGCATGGATTTTGGAAAAATTTTCCATTAGCAAATCCAATGATAATTTTACTTACGGTTTCCAAAGATTATCCATTTTTGGAGCCTTACTTAATTCCACTATAGTCATTCTAGTCTCTATGACTGTTGCTTATGAAGCATTGCATCGACTATTCATAAGCCAATCTCCTGATGCTTCAGGCATGATCCTGATTGCTATTTTAGGCATAATATTTAAAGGGGCTTCTTTAATTAGATTGCATAAAGGAAGAACATTTAATGAAAAGGCCATTTCTATTCATATGCTTGGAGATGTATTCGAATGGGTTGCTCTTCTAATAGTCAGTTTGATTTTATATTTTGCAAACATTCCAATTCTCGATCCAATTGCATCTATTTTAGTAAGTGTTTGGGTTATCTATAATTTGGCCAAAACATTAATTGCAAGCGTTAAAATACTTTTGCAATCAAGTCCAAGCAATATTGATGTTGATTCATTAAAAAAAGATTTATTAAGTGTTAATCATGTTGAATCAATTGATGATTTTCATATTTGGTCATTGGATGGAATAGAAAATGTTCTCACATCCAAGCTTAAATTATCAGTGAATAGTGAAAATGTTAATGGTATTGAGTCAACACTAGCTGACTTAAGGAAAGTGGCTATTGGTTATGGTATTGATGAAACAACTTTTGAATTCACATATTTAAAAAAATAATTGAAAGAGGGGTTAAGGAGAATTATAATTCTCCTCTTTCTCTTCTCTCATCGAGAAGTCTTAAACCGATTTCGCCTAATTTGTATTTTTGGATTTTACCACTTGTTGTAAGTGGGAATTCATCTACAAAGAATACATATTTAGGAACTTTATATCTAGCAATGCTGCCGATACAGAAGTCTCTGATATCCGCTTCAGTAACATCATCGTATCCAGGTTCCTTGATAATGAATGCACCGACGATTTCGCCGTATTTCTCATCAGGAATACCTGCTACCTGCACATCCTGTACACATTCATGAGTGAAGAGATACTCTTCGATTTCTCTTGGGTAGATATTTTCTCCTCCACGGATAATCATGTCCTTGATTCTCCCTACAATGGAGTAGTAACCTTCCTCATCTACAGTAGCTAAGTCTCCAGAGTGTAACCATCCATCTGGCTCAATGGTTTCAGCGGTTTTTTCAGGCATATTGTAGTAACCTTTCATTACATTGAAACCTCTGCACATGATTTCTCCAGTTTCACCAGGTCCAAGTTCCTCACCGGTTTCAGGATCTACAATCTTAACTTCAATATTAGGGAATTTCCTTCCTACAGTATTGATCTTTTTCTCAAATGAATCAGCTGCATTGGTTTGAGTAAAACCAGGTCCTGCTTCTGTAAGGCCGTATACACTGGTAATCTCTTTCATGTTCATTTTGTTGATTGCATCCTTCATGGTTTCAACAGGGCAAGTTGAACCTGCCATGATACCAGTTCTAAGTGAAGACATGTCAAACATCTCAAACATTGGATGGTTCATCATACCAATGAACATTGTAGGAACTCCATAAATGGAAGTGCACTTTTCCTTTTGAATGGATGAGATAGCAAGAAGAGGGTCATACTCTTCAAGGACGACCATGGTTGAACCGTGGGTAATTACAGCCATTACACCAAGTACAGTTCCAAAGCAGTGGAATAAAGGTACTTGCAAGAGAAGCTTGTCCTTTTCAGTGTAATTCATGTTCTCTCCAATGTAGTAACCGTCATTTAGGATGTTACGGCTTGTAAGCATTACACCTTTAGGGAATCCTTCAGTACCGCTTGTATATTGCATATTGATTACATCGTTTTGAGTAACTGCATCCTTGATCTTTTGATACTCATCATCATCATAGTTCATACCAAGAAGTAACAATTCGTTAGTGTTGAACATTCCTCTGTGCTTTTCTTGCCCTACATGGATAATGTATTTTAAATAAGGGAATTTTTCGCTGTTTAAATTTCCTCTAGCACTTGTTAACATTTCAGGCACAAGCTCATGAATGATGTCAAAGTAACTTGTGTCCCTAAATCCATCTGTCATACCAATAGCTTTCATTTCGGATTGAGCTAATACATATTCAAGTTCATGTGATTGGTAAGCGGTGTTTACAGTTACAATGGCTGCACCGATTTTAGCGCATGCAAACATAAATGTTAACCATTCAGGCACGTTTTTAGCCCAAATACCTACTCTGTCTCCAGGTTTAATTCCAATTGAGAGCATTCCTTTTGCAAGATTGTCTACTCTTTCATCAAATTCTTTATAAGTAAATCTAAGGTTTCTATCAGGATAAATTATAAATTCGTGGTCTGGTTGCTTTTCAACCATATTTTCGAAGAATTTACCAATAGGAAGTTCAGTAAATAGTTCACTCATATTTTCACCATTTTCAATAATTATTAGTTGTTTTATATTTTGTTTTTAATTTTTTTCTTTTAATTTGCTTTCCGTATAAAGGTTAGATTATTCAAATTCTAATTTATTTAATAAGGAGTGTATAAAACAGCTAATATTTTAGCTTTGTCACCGCTGGAGTGTAAATGATGAGGTACAACTGAATCATAGAATATGCTGTCTCCTGCAGCTACAGTAAATTTATCTTTACCATATTCCACTTCAATTTCTCCTTCTAATACATAAATGAACTCTTCTCCTTCGTGGGAAGATAATTTGTAATCTTCTTCATAGGTAATGTCAATTATATATGGATCGATGTTTCTGTCGATTTTACCTGCACCTAAAGAGTGGAATTCTAAGTTACTTGCATTTGTCACATCTTCTCTTCCGGAGAAGTATAATACATTGTTTGGTTTTCCGCCTCTTACTACAACAGGTCCAATCTGTGGGGTGTCATCAAGGAAAGTTCCAACTCTAACTCCAAGTGCCTTTGCCATTTTAGTAAGCGGAGTGAGGGAAGGAATGATTTCACCATTTTCCATAGCTTGAAGAACTTCTAATTTCACATCACTTTTTTCTGCAAGCTCTTCAATGCTCATATGTTGTCTTTCTCTAATGCTTTTTACCTTTAAAGCAAATTCTTTGTTTTCTTTCATTGTTTCACCTTTATACATAACTTTTGTTTACAGTTTTTATTAGTTATTTTTTATTAGTTATTTTTTATTAGTTATTTTTTGTTAGTTATTTTTTATTAGTTATTTTTTATTAGTTATTTTTTATTAGTTATTTTTATTAGTTTTAAAGTTTTAAATTTTATTTTTTGATTATAAATATTTCATTATATTCTCTATAAACGAGTAATTTTGCATTAAATGTTTAAAAAAGAGAATAAAGAAGTAAATAAATTTAATAAAAAAAGATTTATGGAGATTATTCATCATCACCAGTATCTGTTTGACCGGAACTTGGTTTTGAATGTGAATTGTCTCCTCCACCATTTTCATTGTTGTTTGAATTTGAGTCACTGTTTTGATTGTTGTTTCTATTGGAACCATCATCAGTATTATCTTCTATAGTGGAATTTGAATCAGTTGAATTATCTGTTTCATTGACTTCTTCTACAACTTTTTTTTGTTCATAAACCGCATTTATACTTGCTGGAGAAAAATTATCGTCATCCAAGGCAATCATTTTATCAGTATCATTGATTCCAGGCAATGATGTGCTGACAAAACCTCCTGTAAATGCAGCTGCAAAATTACTCAATCCCAAGGCAAGGATTGCAATAACAAAAAATATGCAGAATTTAGCTTTTCGATCAACTTTCAAATTCTCACCTCTTCAAAATTTTAATATTATTCATAAACATAATAGTTAATTTAATAGCATATTTTTAAATTAATACACATTACTAATTTTACAATTATTTAGTATTTATATATTATGGTAAAATTATTTTTTATTTACTTATTTTTCCTTTATTCCTTAATTCGTTTAACTTAAAGCATTAAAATCATTTATCCTTGTTAATCCTTTCATTTATTTAGTTTATTTTCCTTATTTTGCTTTATCTATTTTTTATGGGAAATATTTATATACTTGAAAAACATATAGTATTATGTCGGAAGTCGGAAGCCGTCTTCCGATAGGAAATAAATAATTTTCATTTGGAACGAATGAGTTCATGATTATTATTCAAACTAAAAACTAATTAAAATTAATATAATCCTTAAATTTAATCTAAAATTAGTCTAAAACATCAAATTTCTTAATTAGTTTATAATCAAAAAAATAGCTGAAATTCTTATTAAGGTTCTTTATTAAAGTTCTTTATTAAAGTTCTTTATTAAATTACTTTATTAAAAAAATTATTTTAAAATTATTTATTTCCTTAAATTTTTATTATTAATTGATTTATGAGTAAATGATAATATGGTTATGTTAAGTACAGGAGATACTGCATGGATTCTCATAGCTACCATTTTAGTTCTTTTAATGAGTATTCCTGGAGTAGCTTTCTTTTATAGTGGTTTAACAAAAAGGAAAAATGTTTTAAATACAATGTTTTTAACTTTTATAGCTTTTGCTATAGCAAGTATAATATGGGTTGCTTATGGATATCCATTTGCTTTTGGAGATGTAAGCATTAGCGGTTTAATTGCTGAGCCAGCACATTTCTTTATGACTGGCATTGGTGTTAATGATTTAACTGGATCCATTCCTACAATATTGTTTATTGTATTCCAGTTAACCTTTGCAGGACTTACTGCAGCACTTATTTCCGGTGCTATTGTCGGAAGGATGAAAACCTCTGCTTGGATGTTATTCATCATTGCATGGGTGACTATAGTATATATCCCTATTGCCCACTGGGTATGGGGTGGAGGATGGTTAATGCAAATGGGAGCATTAGACTTTGCAGGTGGTACAGTTGTACACATTAACTCAGGGGTAACTGCTCTTGCATTAGCACTTGTACTTGGAAAAAGGAAAAATCCTTCATTGCTACCTCATAACTTAGGATATTCAGTTTTAGGTGCAGGATTCCTATGGTTTGGATGGATGGGATTCAATGGTGGATCTGCTCTTGCAGCAAACGGTCTTGCAGCTTCAGCTATCTTAGTTTCAAATATCGCTGCAGCTACTGCACTCATCACTTGGGTATTGATTGATATGGTTAAAGTCGGCAAACCTACTATGTTAGGTGCAATTACCGGTGGTGTTGCAGGTCTTGTAGCAATTACTCCTGCAGCAGGATTTGTAGATGTTCCAGCAGCAATCATAATAGGTTTTATTACTGCATTTGTATCTTACTTCGGAATCTACTACTTAAAAGCAAAATTCGGTTACGACGATACATTGGATGTATTCGGAGTCCACGGTCTCTCTGGTGCATGGGGAGCAATAGCTACTGGTATCTTTGCTTCACCTGCAATCAATGGAGCAGCAGGGTTATTATTCGGAAATCCTGGCCAAGTTACAATACAAATCATCAGTATTATTGCAACAGCGGCTTATGCATTTGTAATCAGCATAATTCTTGCAAAAATCCTTGACAAGACAATTGGCATTAGAGTCGACGAAAAAGCTGAAATTGAAGGGCTTGATGCAAACTTACACAATGAATCAGGATACAGATTGTAGAATTTGCTTAAAGTGGAGTGATATTTATGAAAAGGATAATCGCAGTTATTCGTCAGGAAAAGTTTGAAAGCGTTAAAAAAGCACTGATTGACGCGGGATGTGAAGGAATGAATGTTTCAGAGGTTAAAGGAAGAGGAAGGCAAATGGGTATCAGGGAATCCTATAGAGGTTCCAGTTACTGCATTGATTTAATTCCTAAAACACGTCTAGAGCTCGTTGTCAATGATGAGGACTTGGAACGCATTTTGGATGTAATTGTTGAAAGTGCTCGCACTGGTGAAGTTGGAGACGGTAAGATCTTTGTTTCTGATGTGGCTGAAGTGATTAGGATCAGAACTGGTGAAAGAGGTTCTGATGCTGTTTAGACCCAGCTTTTCCAGGCCTTCGGCCTGCAAAACCTGGACCAAAACTTTTTCCTCTAGTTTGGAGTAATATTCATAAGTTTTTTTATTTTTTTATTTTATTTTTTTTAATTTTCTTTTTATATTTTTATTTTCATTTTATCTAATTTTTTAATTTTCATATTTTTAATTTTTTTATATATTTAAATACTATTTTTAATAAATTATTATTTAGAAAAATAAAAAAATCATTTAAATTTATTATTTGTTTTTTAACTATTTTTAGAGGAATTTTATGTCAATTGATGATAAAAATCAGGAATTTGAATTGATCATGAAAACAAGTGATGGTGATGAAATACTAAAGAATTCAGACACTGTGCTTGTTAAATTTGGCCCTGAAAGAAATGGGATAATCACTTCTTGGTTAAATGGAGGTTACAATGAGGATTTATCTGCTGTTTTCAATCATCAATTGTCTCAGGAAAACATTGATAAGTATGTTGATGGAGGAATATTGGATTTCCTAAAGGACTTATCCTCTGATTTTTGCAATGATTTGGATTTAAGGAGCGATAAGTTAAGCGGTCTTATTACCTCTGCAGACATGAATAGCTATTCAATAGCTTGTGAAAGATACCGAGATATTGAAGTTATTGCAATAACTACTGCAGGTGCTAGAGTAAATGCAGTTTCAGCAGGAGATCTCGCTTCATATTATGAAATCAATGCAGATTATCGTTATGATTTAGATGAAGATTCTGACAATAATCAAAATCCCAATAAGCCTGGAACTATCAATACAATCCTTTTAATCAATACAAAACTTGATGAAAGCTCCCTTTTATTGGCAGAAATGATTGCTGTAGAGGCAAAAGCAGTTGCCCTTAGGGATTTAATGGTATCAAGCAACTATTCAAATGAGATAGCTACAGGCACAGGAACTGATGGAATAGCTATTTTCTCAAATCTGGAAAGTGAAAACTTCACTGATAATGTAAGCAAACATGCTAAAATAGGGGAGCTTATTGGAAAAGTGGTTATTGATTCAATCAAGGATGCTTTGGCAAAATTGCAATGGTTGACTCCAACTTATCAATTGAATGCATTGGTTAGATTGGATAGGTTCCAATACAATTTAGATGATTTTTATAATAATTATTTGCCAAAACATGTGAGAATGGAAGATGAAAATGATAAAAGGGAATTCATTCTTTCATTAATCGGCATTTCTAAAAATCCAGAATTGGTTTCATATGTTTCACTTATCATTCATCTTTTAGATCAGTATAGATATGGCTTGTTAAGCAAGAAAACAGTTTTAAAAGCTTCCAATTCAATTTTGGAAAATCAATTGAATAATGATGAATGGCTTTCCATGAAATTGCTTTTAGATTATATCATCAAGAATCAATTAGACTGATTTTCAAAACATATTTTTCATTTTCTTTTTCTATTTTATCTATTTTTTATTACATGCTTGATATTTTTTCAAATCTGATTTATTTAAAAGTATTACTTTTTTTAAGATTTTATAGGGTTTTTTATTACTTTTTAAACATTTATATACTCTTATTTATATAATAAATAATCAGTTGGAGGTTTTAGTATTTTAGAGGCAAGAAATATAGTTTATGAATATCCGGATGGGACAAGGGCATTGAACAACATTAATTTTAAGGTTAATAAAGGAGAAATGGTAGCTCTTTTAGGAAGAAATGGAGCAGGAAAATCAACTCTATTCTTACATTTCAATGGTATTCATATTCCAAAATCCGGTGAAGTTTTTATCGATGGTGAGAAGTTGGAATATGATAAGGAAAGCCTTTTTAAAGCCCGTCAAAAGATAGGAATCGTATTTCAAAACCCTGATAATCAATTGTTTGCTCCAACTGTAGAAGAGGATGTGGCTTTTGGGCCAATGAATTTAGGACTTCCAATTGAAGAGGTTGAACAAATGGTTAAGGATTCCCTTGAAAAGGTTGGAATGGCCGGATTTGAAAAGAAATCCCCTCACCACTTAAGCGGTGGACAAAAGAAAAGGGTAGCTATTGCAGGTATTTTGGCTATGAAACCAGAACTGATGATTCTCGATGAACCTACCTCCGGTTTGGATCCGAAAGGAGCTTCACATATTCTTAAATTATTGTATGAATTGAATAAGGAAGGAATGACTATTGTCATCTCCACTCATGATGTGGATTTGGTTCCTGTCTATTCCAGTGAGATTCATTTGATAAGTGATGGGGAAATCATTGCTGAGGGAAAACCTAATGATGTCTTTTCTGATGTAGAAACAATCAGAGCTGCAGATTTACGTCTTCCAAGAATGGCGCATCTTGCTGAAATCTTAGAAAAAGAGGATAATATTGATTTCGGTGGAGATTATCCCTTAACTATTGGTCAGGCACGTAAAAAGTTCCTGGATTTATTGGAATAATTGAATTTATTTTCCAATACTAATTTTTACTATTTGCTATTTTTTGATAATTTTTATCCATTTATTTTTATTTTTTAATTTTTATTTTATGTGAAATTGTGCACATTCATTTTTTCTTTTTTTTCATCTTATAATATCATTTAAATAGGATTATCAATAAAAAAATTAGTAGAAAACTTTACTGTTTCTTTGTGATGATTTAAATGACTAAAGAGATTATTAACCAAATTAAGAGGAATTTAAGCGGAAATCCAGATTTGGATAGGGATTATTTGGTATCCCAATTGGATTATTATAAAAATCATGAATCCGCATACGAGATCATTAAAGAGATTTCAGGATTGATTTGGCAATCTTTAGACTTTTATCATGAAGAGAATAATGAGGAATCCAAGAAGACAAATGTATCAAGGATTCTTGATGAAGTCATTCCACTTATTGAAAATCGTGATAAGAAAACCGCTTTGGAAAAATTAGACAATTTCATGAGTCATTTTGGGGATAAGTATGAAAATGAGGAAATTCATAAGGAAAGCGATTTCAAATCAAATAGGTCAATCACTGAAATTCAATATATGAGATATGAGTTAAACAAATTGTCCAGAAGTCCTAAGTCATATAATCTCAATCAGAAAAAGAGCAATAGAGTTAATTGGCGCAAAGATGTAAAAATCAATAAGATGAATAAGGCAAATGATGAAGAAATTTCTGTTCAAAAGGAGTATCATAGCTTTTTAAATCCTCTTGAAGAAATCCTATTTTATCAATACATAGGCTTAGAGAAGGAATTGGCATATATTCCATTCAATGAACCATTATTTGACTTGTATTACATTTATGGGACATTGCTATTGGAAAATGATGATTTTGCAAAGGCAGAGGAATATCTTCTTAAGGCATTAAGAATCAATCCAGTCTCTTCAAAAACCATTCTTTCCCTTGCAGACATTTACAAATCAAAGACACGAACCTACAATAGGTTTTTCCTATACAATGTGGATGCATTAAAGTTTGCATACAAGAATGAAGATATTGCAAGAGCATATAGAAATTTCGGTTTCTTCTATGTTGAGGAAAATCAATTGGATATTGCAGCTGTCTTCTATGATTTCAGCCTAAACTTTGATTTCAATAGGCAGGCATTCAGAGAGCTGGAATATTTGAAATCCAGAGGAATCAATACTGAAATTGATAGAAAGGATGCAGAAAATATCATTGAATCTAAAAAGATTCAAGTGGGAGTTAATCCGTTTATTTTAGACACTTTAAGGATTATTTGTGCTGATTTGGAAAATAGGAAATATTATAGAGGGGCTTTGTATTTCTATAGAATCCTATATGATTTGACTAAGGATAATCATATCTTAGGCAAAATCAATTCAATTCAAAATAGAATTTAAACAATTTATTAAATTTTATTAAGAAATTTTCATAATTAATTTACTTTATATATAATTAAAAACATATTCTATAATGTATTAAAATATTAAGATTAATTATTAAGATAGTTTTATTGGAATAATAAAATACTTTTTAAAATAATGTTTATTTGGTGAGTAAAATGAGAATAGGAATTGCAGATACTACTTTTGCTCGTTATGATATGGGTGCTGCAGCTATTGATGAATTAAAGAAAAACGCTTCAGACTTAAAGATTATTCGCGTTACTGTTCCAGGTGTTAAAGATCTTCCAGTAGCAAGTAAAAAGCTAATTGAAGAGGAAGACTGTGAAATTGTAATGGCATTGGGAATGCCTGGTCCTATGGAAAAGGATAAGATGTGTGCTCATGAGGCATCAACAGGATTGATTCGTGCTCAACTCATGACCAACACTCATATTTTGGAAGTGTTTGTTCATGAAGATGAAGAGGAAGACCCTAAGGAACTCAAAAAATTAGCAGACAATAGGGCTCGTGAACATGCTCAGAATCTTATCAAGATGATGTTCCATCCTAAACAAATGAGAAAAGAAGCAGGAAAAGGAATGAGAGAAGGTAAAGAGGACGCAGGTCCTTTATAATTTTAATTTAATGTAATATTTTAATTTAAGATTTAATTTTAAGTTTATAAAGAATATTGAAATTAAGATAGTATGTCAGATGTAAATTCAGAAATCACTAAAGATGTTTATTTAGTTGTTCCAGCATTCAATGAAGAGAAAACAGTTTCTCAAATTATTGAAGGGATTGCAGCTGAAGGATATAATGTGATTCTAGTAAATGATGGTTCTAGAGATAAAACCCTTGATTTGGCTATTGAATCAAAAAGGAAATATCCTCATCAGATATTTGTAGTCTCTCATGTAATCAACAGAGGGTTGGGGGCTGCATTGAAAACTGGAATGGTTCTTGCACTTGAAAAGGGCGCTAAATACATTGTAACATTTGATGCTGATGGACAGCATGAAATAAAGGATATTCCAAAGGTATGCAATCCTTTAGCTGATGGGGAAGCTGATGTTGTGATTGGTGCAAGGCCATTTGAAGACATGCCACTCAGTAAAAGCTTTGCAAATTATATCATGAACGCTTTAACTCTCCTATTTTATGGAAGAAAAGTTAAGGATTCACAATCTGGCCTTAGAGCATTTACAGCCCATGCAGCTGATGTGATAAATATCGTTTCAAGAGGATATGGGGTATCATCCGAATTCATTAAGGAAATAAGCGATAAGAATTTAAGATTAACTGAAGTTACAATTACTACAATATATACTCCCGAAACCCAAAACAAGGGGACCGATGCAATAGTTGGCTTAAGAATTTTAACTAAAATGATTATTGATTTATTTAGGATATAATTAAAGTAAGTCTTTTAGGATAATTAAAGGAAGTGTTATTATTATAGGTCCATTTCGTACATATCAAATTTTATTAATCATTGCAACTATAATAGTCATTATATTCTTCTATAGGAGATTAAGAGTTAAGAAAATCACTCCTGCTACATTTGTACTGTGGATTTTAGTCTGTATATTGGTTAATTTCTTTGCTTTTGCTCCTAAATTAAGTGATCCTCTTGCAGGATTCTTTGGTTTTGGTAGAGGATTAGATTTATTGCTTGTTTTAGGATATGCACTTCTAGTTTATGCAATTTTTAGACTATATGTTAAAGTTGATGAGTTAAATAGGAATACAACTGAGCTAGTTAGGGATTTAGCCATTAGAAATGAAATAAAATTAGAAGATATTGATAATGAAGACGAATAATTTTTTAATTATTTATTCATTTTTCAAATAACTAAGATAATGAAGACGAATAATTTTTTTAAATTTTTTCATTCATTAAAAGAATTTGTCATATTGTGATTTAAGTAAGGTTATATTATGTTATTATATTTTAGAGGATGCACAGCACGTGAAAAATTGAATTCCATAAGCAAGGCCACTGAAAGAATATTAAAAATAGCAAAAATCAATTATGAGACCTTAGAAGATGAAAAATGTTGTGGATCTGTACTCTTGAGAACTGGTTTTGTAGATGATGCAATCGAGCAGATGAAAGGAAATTTAGAGGATTTGGAAGGAAAAACCATTCTAACTTCATGTGCAGGTTGCTATAAGACATTAAAGGAAGATTACAAGAATTACCTTGGTGTTGACTTAAATGTAATTCATATTTCTCAATTATTGGAGCAATTGATTAATGAAAATAAAATCAATCTTAAAGTCAATAAAGACTTGAAGGTCACCTATCATGATTCATGCCATTTAGGCAGGCATGCTGGAGAATATGAAGCTCCCCGCAATGTAATCAATTCCATTTCCAATTTAGTTGAAATGGAAAACAATAGGGAAAAGGCAAGATGCTGCGGCTCTGGAGGAGGAGTGAAATCCGCTTATGGTGAATTATCCAATTCAATCGCTGATTTGAGAATTCAAGAGGCAAAGGATACTGATGCAGATTTATTGGTTAGTGCATGTCCATTCTGCAAATTGAATTTAAGTCAAAATTCTGATGATTTAGAAATTTTAGACTTGTCTGAATTTGTTTTAGAGCATTTGAATTCAATCGATGATAATGAAATCACAAGTCGTTCTGATTCCAAAGAGGGGGAAATCCAATGAAGGATGAGGAAATTGAATCAATGAGAAAGGTATTCAATAACTTAAAGGACAGGATAGAGCCCCTTGTGAAATCTCCAAAGATCCAAGCTCTCCAAAAAAGGGTCATAGATATTAGAAAGGATGCAATAGACAATAATGAAGAGCTATTAGCTATTGCAATGAAGAGCTTAAAGGAAAATGATATTGATTGCTTTTATGCAAGTGATGATGAAGAGGCAAGAAAGATATTGCTTGATTTAATAAATGAGGAAATTGAAAATAGCAATATTGATAAAAATGAGGTTTATATTGCCAAATCAAAGTCCAATACTCTACGTGAAATTGATGCAACTCAATTTTTAGAAGATGAAGGCATGACAATTGTCGAAACTGATTTGGGAGACCGTATTCTGCAATTGAAAAAAGATGATAACAGTCCAGTTCATCCTACTGGCCCTGCTTCCCATTTGACTGTTTATGACATTGCAAAGATTGTCAATGAGTCTATGAATTTGGATTTGCCTGCAGAACCAAGGCCAATTATGGAAGCGGTTAGGGAGGATGTTTTAAGCCTTCTAGAGAAATCTTCCATAGGGCTCAGCGGTACCAATTCAATTGCTGCTGAAGACGGGGCTGTTTTAATGGTTCACAATGAAGGAAACATCAGTTTGGTTCAAAACAAAAAGCTTCATATCATTGTTGCAGGAATCGATAAATTGGTTCCATTGCTTGAGGATTGCGTTTCAATAGGTAAGCTTGAAACAGCATTTGCAACTGGAAAACCCTTGACTTCATATATAAATATTGTAGCAGGCCCTTCCAAAACTGCAGATATTGAGAAAAAGCTTCTAAAAAACATGTATGGTGCTGAAAAAGTAGCAGTCATTTTACTGGATAACGGCAGAAAGGAAGCCATTAAGGAATGTCTTTGGTGCATTGGCTGTGGAAATTGCGTTGTCAATTGCCCTGTCTATAATGTTGTAGGTAATGAATTCGGTTATCACAGCTATTTAGGTGGCCGTGGTGTTGCATTGAGCAAATACCTTAAGGATAACAAGGGATCTGTCGATTCTGGTTTGTATATGTGTACATTATGTGGTATGTGCACTGAAAATTGTCCAGTTTTAACTCCTACAAATAAGATTATTGAGGATTTAAGAAATTCAACTCAAAAAGATGGACTTTCTAGAGAGCAACATAAAAAAATTAGGGATAACATTAAAGAAAAGGGATCTCCTTATTAATTTTTTTATTTTTTCTCCCTTTCTTAACTCTTTTCACTGATTTTTTTAACTAATCTTTTTTCAGTAATTTTATCTTTTTTACTAATTTTTTTATCTTTTTTTAAATTTTTTATTTTTTATAAATCTTTTTCTTTTTTAAATAAAAATATAATAAAAAATTAATTTAATTTAATAAATTTCAATTTAAATATAAAATAATAATTATTTAGTAAATTAATCTGTAATTTTAATTTTATTTCAATATTAAAACAAGATTATGGGCTTAAATCAATTTTAAAGACCAAAAAACTGTTTAATTTATAAATGATTACTTCAAACATATTTTTGAAGAAAAATATTCATTAAGATTAGTTCTCTTAATCATTTTTTCTTCAAAATTTATGAGGTGTTATGACAGTGAAAATTAAATCAATTTATTTAATTTGTATGATTCTCTGTGTTTTTTTAACATTTTCAACAGTAAGTGCAGCTGATTTAAATGTGGATTCTATATCTGATTCCATTTCAGAATCCATTTTGGAATCTAACAATAATTCAGCTGTAGAAAAATCACAGTCTGAATCTTCTTTAACAAGTTTAAATCAGAATAGAGGTTCTATTGAATATAATAATGAAGATAAGGATTGTGTAGATTCTATGAATGAATTATCTAATTTAAATTTGGATGAGTCAGATTTAAATTCTATTAATTCAGATGAGAAATCTCTTAAATCTAGTCTTGATTATATTAATTCAAATGGTGGAAATAAAAATTCTAGTGTTTATAGTAATTCTTTAAATGCTAATCCTTTAAAGGCAAATTCATATACTTTCAGTGATTTACAAAATTTAATTGACAATTCCCCTGAATCTTCAGTTATTAATTTAGATGGAAAAACATTTATTGGTAATGGCACTCCAATTACCATAAACAAAGCCATAACTATAAATGGAGGTTCTATGGATAATATGGCAACTTTAGATGCAAAAAAATTATCAAGAATTCTAAAAATTAAATCTAGTAATGTCCATTTATTAAATTGTAATTTCATTAATGGTATTTCTATTGCTGTGGATTTTTTAGGAAATGATTCTTCAGTGTCCAATTGTAATTTCAGAAATAATTTCAAACATTTGATTGTTGAAATTGGTTCAGAAAACTTTTATCTTGAAAATAGCAATTTTTCTTTTTCTAATTCAGATGTATCCAGTTCTGTTATCCTTTTAGCAAAAAATGTAACTGTTAAAAATTCTAATTTCTTTAATAATACAATAATTGATAATACTGGTCTTCAAGGGCATGGAGCTGCTCTGCAGATAGGTGAAAAAATTAATGGTACTAATGTAGGTTATATTGTTAATTGTACTTTCGCCAATAATACTGTAATAACCAATGCCAATGATACACATGCTGGAGCTTTATGTTTCCGTCCTGGAATTAAAGTAATTAATTCTACTTTTATAAATAATTACTGCAATAAGGTTGGTGGTGCCACCACTCTTCATAGTGACGGTGAATTGATAAATTGTATTTTTATCAATAATACTGCTGGAGAGTACGGAGGTGCAATAAGCACTGGCTTTTTAGCGGATGATATTAGTGTAAATATTACTGGTTGTGTCTTTATCAATAACTCTGCTCCTATGGGTGGAGCTATTCAAATTAAAGGACATAATGTAAAGGTAACAAATTCCATATTTGAAGGCAATAAAGCGAATGAAAGTGACGGTGGAGCTATTTTCATAGTAGGAAATAATGCTTTAATAATAAACTCCACATTTAATTCCAATTCTGCAAAAAATTTTGGAGCAGGAATATTCATTAATGGGTCTGATGCATCAATCTTGAATTCCAGTTTTGAAAAAAATTTTGCTGATTTTGGTGCAGCAGTTTATGTATTAGGGGCTAATGCTAATCTATTCAGTTCAAATTTTACAAATCATATGATAAAAAATGGTTCTGTATACATTGAGGGCATAAACACATATGTCTATGATAGCATTTTTGAAAATAATGTTGGAGTGTCAGGTGCAGGCCTGTATATCGAAGGACCTGATGCTAATTTAATATTAAGTAATTTTAGTCACAATGATGTCAGTCAAAAAGGTGGAGCTATTTTCATTGATGGGTCAAATGCTAAAGTAATATCATCTAATTTTTTAAATAATAATGCAATTCCTAATCCTAATGAACTTGATAGTGGTTTAGGTGGTGCCATTTATATTAAAGGCGATGAGAATACCATTGACTCTTCAATATTTAACTTCAATACAGCACGAAATGGATCTGCAATTTACACTGATGGATTGGATATGACTTTATCAAATACTAGTTTTGATAAGAATCAAGCATGGTCTTATTCTTTGGAATCAAATGTAAATCCTTCTGTCAGCTATTTTAATGAAAGTGATATAATTATTAACTTCACATTAGTGGGAGGCAATAATATTGCTAATTCAATATATAATGCTGCTTCAATGGATGAAATATATTTCTATAATGTAAGTTATATATCCTCCAAAGGCAAGAAAACCACTTCTGAAGATGAGATTCACCCAGTAATTGGTGCTCAAAACAGCTATAATGGCAGCTTATTGTATCAGGATGATAGGGAAGATAATCAAATAGTTAATATAATTATTTATAAAGACTCTCAAAATAATGACTCTTCTAGCAATAGGAGCGATATGGATATTAGTATCAATGGTCCCAATGATATTTCAGAGGATATAATATTTAACAAAACTTTAAAAACAGGTATTTTAGGAGATATTTATCTTAATCTAAGTGATTATTTCAATCAACCCCTTGAACCAGGAAAATATCTGATTTATGCAAAGCATTTTGAAGATGATTACTATAAGGGAATTGATGAGGATAATCAGTTTGAAATTATTCCAATAGTTGACTTATCAGTAAATATTGGATCCAGCAGAGTAAACATTGATTTCAATAAAACTGTAAAGTACACTATTAAAGTCTGTAATAATGGTCCAAATAATGCAAGTGGGGTAAATTTAAGTGCTGTTCTTCCTGAAGGATTAGTATACTTATCTGCAACTCCTTCAATCGGAACTTATGACCCTGAAGATGGAATTTGGCTTATTGGCAATTTGTGCATTGGAGAAAATCAAACCTTGATTATTAATGCATTAACCAATCAAACTGGTTTAATTGATTTTCCAGTAAATGTATCTTCTATTGAAGAGGATTCAAATTTATCCAATAACTTTAAAAATAAGACTATTAAAGTCTTAAGTGCAGATTTGACTATTGATATTGAGGCTTCACAAGATCTAGTGGATTATGGCGATATTCTCAATTGGACAGTGACCATTAGAAATGATGGTCCTGATGATGCAAGCAAGTTAATAGTTTCATTTGGTGAATTAGAGGATGATTTGATTTATTTAAACTGTTCCAATCCTGATTTTAATCAATCAAGTCTAAAATTGGATATTCCAAGTTTATCAGTTGGTGAAGAAATTAGCTTTGTAATTTCCACTAAAGTCAATTCATCAAATAAAGAGATAATCTTACCGACTAATGTCACTGCAGAAACTTATGACCCTGATGAATCTAATAATTTCGATTGTGATTCAGTAACTGTTTCATCTTTATGTGATTTATTGATTACAATCATTCCAGATAAGGATCCAACAGCTGTTGGTGAAACTGTTAATTGGATAATTAATGTAACTAACATTGGTCCGGACAATGCAAGTGATGTTAATGTCTTTAACAATATCCCTGAAGGATTGGAATATGTGATTCATGAATCCAGTAAAGGAGAAGTGGTGAATGTCACTGATGAAAATGGAAATATTGATTTAACTTGGAAAGTTGGAGATTTGGAAAATAATGAGTCTGCATTTTTAATCATTTCCACTAAAACTTTAGAAGAGGGGATTGTATTAAATAATGCTACTGCAAATTCTTCAACAAAAGATATAAATGAATCAAATAATTTCGATTCATCAAGGATTGAAGTTGTTCCATTAAATGATGATCCTGATGATGGACAAAATAATGATTCTGATGATCCTCAAGATGATTTTGATGATGATTATCCTTTGGATGATTATAACTTCCCTGACGATGGAGGAAACAATTCTAGGGATGAATTGGAAAATGATCCTCATTCAAAAAATAAATCTTTAAGTTCATCAGTCAAAAAAATCAGTAGCCATATTAATATTTCTTCTAAAAAAACAGGAAATCCATTAATCTTAGTTATATTGTCTCTATTGACTTTATTTTTAGTTAAAGTTAGGAAAAATTAAATTATCTTTTTATTTGGAGTTATTTCTAACTCCTTTTTCTTTTTTTTATTTTTCAATTGCCCACTATTTTACTTTTACTCTGATAACTATTTTTTTCTAAAAAAATTTCTAAAAAAATTAAAAGTATTTATATTATTATTTATATAATTATAGATAATCTAAAATATTTATAGAATATTAAACTTATTAAGGGTTTGCTTCATGCAAATAATTCTTAAATGGATATTTTATAAAATTTTAAATTATAAATAAACTTATTAGAATTATAAATTAAATTATTAAAATTATAATTGATAGATATTATGAAGAATATTGTAAAAATATATAGTTTGGAGGAATATATTTGCTTTTATTAATTAGTCCTATAAATCATGATGAAGCTATTGAATCCATTGAAGGTGGAGCAGACATAGTTGATGTAAAAAATCCTAAAGAAGGGTCCCTTGGTGCTAATTTCCCTTGGGTAATTAAGGATATCAGAGAACTTACTCCTAGCGACATGCTTGTAAGTGCAACTTTAGGGGATGTTCCATACAAGCCTGGAACCGTTTCTTTAGCTGCTATGGGTGCATTAGTTTCTGGTGCAGATTACATTAAAGTAGGATTATACGGTCCAAGTAACTATGAAGAAGCTTTAGAAGTAATGGAAAATGTAGTCAAAACCGTAAAAGACACTGATCCTAATGCTATTGTTGTTGCTTCCGGTTATGCTGATGCTCATAGAGTTGGAGCTGTAAGTCCATGGGATATTCCTAAAGTGGCAAGAGATGCTGGAGCAGATTTGGCTATGTTAGATACTGCTGTTAAGGATGGACACACCTTATTTGATTATTTGGATATTGATGATTGTAAAAAATTCACAGAAGAAGCTCACAGTTATGGTTTAAAAGTTGCTTTAGCAGGGTCTGTTAAAAAAGGTCAATTAAAACCATTATATGATATTGGTTGTGATGTAGTTGGTGTTAGAGGAGCTGCATGTGTAGGTGGAGACAGAAACACTGGTCACATTGACCGCACTGCTGTAGCTGAATTAAAAGAATTGGTCAAATCATTTGAAGAATAATTTCAAATATTTCTTAATTGATGCTTATAATTATCTTAATTTTCTTAAATTAGGATAATTTTTTTTAAATCATTTTCATGAATTTTTAATTATAATTTTATTTTTTTACAATTTTTAGGAGGAAAAAAATTGCAATTTTCAGATAAGATATATAATGCAAAACCTGGTTACACTTATGATGATTTTTTATTAGTTCCTAACGCTTCCTGGATTGAAGCAAAAGATGTGGTGACTAAAGTAAACTTAACAAAAGACATCCAATTAAATATACCTATTATGAGTGCTGCAATGGATACAGTAACTGAAGCTAATTTGGCTATTGCACTTGCTCAAGAAGGAGGAATTGGTGTAATTCACCGTAACATCACTCAAGAGGCACAAGTGGAAGAGGTTAAGAAAGTTAAAAGTGCTGAAGACATTACAGTACGTGATGTAGTGACCATCAGCCCTGAATCTTCCATTGAAACTGTCCAAGACATTATGGAAAATGAATCTGTTAGCGGTCTTCCTGTTATAGAAAATGAGAAGATTGTAGGAATTATCTCAAAAAGGGATGTAAGACCTTTCTTAAAATCAGATTCTAAAAAATTAGTTAAAGACATAATGACCTCTGAAGTTGTTACAATTAAAGAGAATATCTCTTCTGAAGAGGCATTGGATATTGCTTATGAAAACAAGGTTGAAAGATTGCCTGTTGTAAGTGAAGATGGTGATTTGGTAGGTATTCTTACCATTAAAGACATTTTAAATCAAGATCAACATCCTAACGCTGCAGTTGATAAAAAAGGAAAATACTTAGTTGCAGCAGCTTGTGGTCCTTTCGATTTGGACAGGGCTATGGCATTGGATGAGGCTGGAGCAGACATCATTTCAATTGACTGTGCTCATGCTCATAACATGAATGTAGTTAAATTTGCAGAAACCATCAAGGACAATATCGATGCAGACTTATGTATGGGTAACATTGCAACCCGTGAAGCTGCAGAAGACTTGATTGCTCATGGTGCAGATGGTCTTAAGGTAGGTATTGGTCCAGGTTCCATTTGTACTACCCGTATTGTAGCAGGTATCGGTGTACCTCAAGTAACAGCTATTGCAGAAGTGGCAGATATTGCTAGCGAAGCTGGAGTTCCTGTCATTGCTGATGGAGGTCTTAGATACTCTGGTGACATTGCAAAAGCTATTGGTGCTGGTGCAGATGTTGTAATGCTTGGTAACTTGCTTGCAGGAACCTTGGAGGCTCCGGGTGACATTGTGACCATGAATGGTAGAAAATACAAAACCTACCGTGGAATGGGTTCCATTGGAGCTATGACTGGTGGATCTGGTGGTGGAGCTGACAGATACTTCCAAGAAGTTGATAAAGGCACCCATATGAAACATTCAAAATTAGTGGCTGAAGGTGTAGAAGGTGTAGTTCCATATAAGGGAACTGTAGCTGAAGTTGTCTTCCAATTGGTTGGAGGATTAAAGTCTTCTATGGGCTACTGTGGTGCTCGTGACATTCAAACCATGAAGGAAGTTGCTCGTTTCGTTAGAATCACTGCAAGTGGTATTAAGGAATCACATCCTCATGAATTGATGATCACTAACGAAAGTCCAAACTACCCAAATTTTGAATAGTTTGAATTATTTAATGGATTTTAGAATAATTTTATCATTATTCTATTTTTCATTTTTTTCAAAAATCATTTTTATTTTAATTTGTTTATTTTTTCAAATTAAATAATTCTTTTTTTACAATTCTAATTGAATTGCTTTTTAAAGTCTTTAAATAGTAGATAAAATATTTTAAAAAAAATTATTTATTCTATTTTTAACAGGTTTTATAAAATATTTAAAAAAATTTACTATAAGGAGATATATTATGTTAGATTTTATTAAAAGACTTTGGAATCCTGTTGCATTTTGGATTAGTTTTATGATGAGCATTATCATGCCAATTATTTTTGGTGTAATTCCATTTTATTTAACTGGAAATGGAATTTCAATGGAAAACTGTTTGATATTATGGCCTTTAAGATGGTTAGTGGCTTATTTATTAATCAATACATTCGTTAGGGATACTGGTATGAAATTAGCTGCGAAGGTTTTTAAATTTGACCCTGGCTATTAATTACTTAACGGATTTAATTTATTTCTCTTAAAACGAATACTTTATTAAATTAAAGGAATAAACTACTAATATAAATTAATTAAGAATTATTTGCTTATTTGATTAAAAAGTCTTATAGTGATTATTAATTTGTATAATTTTTATTGGAGTTTATATAATGAGAGATAACAACGAAAGAAGTTGGAAAATCAGATTTGCAATAATCATGTTTGTCTTGGCTGTTCTCATCTTTTTAGCCAGATATCTTATCTTTGGAGATGGTGAAGAGATTATTGCTTATCTTTGGAAACATATAGGTTTCATTCCAATTGACATATTGATTGTTGCATTCCTGCTTGAAGGCATAATGGGCAAAAAGGAACATGAAGCTATTTTAGAGAAAATAGATATGCTTATGGGTACTTTCTTCTCAGAAATTGGAAATGATCTTTTAGCTGAGCTCAGCAAAGTCAATAAAAACAAGATCAATACAGAAAACCTAAAGGATATCAGAAACTGGGATGAAAAGGATTTCGATAATAAGATGAAGGAATTGAAAGAAAATGGTCTCGATTTCAAAGCGGATATTTCCCCAGAAGAAAGGGAAGAGTTCTTAACAAACATTCATTCAATTCTTGTTGAAAAAAGGGAATTTTTAGTAAACCTCATCAACAACCCTAATCTTTTAGAGAAAGATGAATTCTCTTCACTCTTGCTTGCTTTATTGCATTTGGATGAAGAGCTTTCCCGCAGAGGTGAATTCTCTGACATCAAGGATGCTGATTTCAATCACTTAAACGGTGACATGAAGAGAGTTTACTCTAAATTGGTTTATGAATGGGTTTATTATTTAAAATACCTTAAGAAATACTATCCTTACATGATTTCTCTTGCTATCCGTACCAATCCATTCGATACTGAAGCGGACGTTCATGTAAAAGAATAAAAATATGATATCTTATCATATTTTTCTTTCTTTTTTTAGATGGATTTTTATTTTATTTATTATCTTTTTTTATTTTACTTTTTTTAGATGGATTTTTAATTTATTTCTTTATCTTTTTTAATTTTATCGCTATTAATAGGAATCAATTAAATTCTGAAAGAGATTAACTGTTTCATCAACATTCATTTCTGCACGTAGGCTAACTTCTTCAAGATTAGCTTCCCATAATGATATTTTTCCCATTTGGGTTACTAAAAAAGTAAATTTAGGATTTAAACGAACAAGATCAGTTTTTAGTAAGGGATATTCATTTAAAAGATCCATATATTTTGAATCGCTTGTAACTTTAATCATGATTTCACCTAAATTAAACTTTAAAATTAATTCCTTTTAAAATTTTTGTAACTATTTTAGGGTAAAAAGTGTTTTTATTAAGCCATTTATTCATTAAAAAAATAAATATATTAAGAAATTTATAATCTATTCCTTCATTAAAAAACTAATAAATTTAAAAATTTATAATATATTCCTTCATAAAAAATTAATTAATTTAAAAATTTATAATATATTCCTTCATTAAAAAATAAATATATTTAAAAATATTAATTATTAAATAATTATTTAGAAATATTTTTTTAACTGTTGTCCAGAAAAATTAATTAATCGAATATTTTTCAAAGTATTATTAGATGATTATCATGAATGGTCAAAAATTGTATTCTTGCATAGTTTTATCAGGAGGAATGAGTAGAAGAATGGGTCAGGATAAGGGATCTATGATTATTCAAGAGAAACCTATGATTTTACACATACTTGAAAGATTAAACTATAAAATAAATGATGCTGTAATTGTTTTAAATGATGCTCAAAGGATAGCTGATTATCAGTCATTACTTAATCAGTATTGTGAAGGTGATATTGAAAGCAATTTTGATTATTCATTGGAATTTGTTGAAGATGAGATTAAGGAAAAAGGCCCGATATCAGGAATCATGACTGGGCTTAAGAATATAAAAACAGATTATGCACTTGTATTGCCTTGTGATTCTCCTTTTATAAGTGAGGATAATATAGATGCAATGTTTGCCTTGCTTGAAGAAAATTTAAATTCAAATAATGATGTTGATGCAATCATACCATTTCACATAAAATCAAATAAGGACAAGTTCAAGGATAATGATGAATTTAACTTTAATGATGCAAGTGAAATGACTGCTGATATGAAAATAGCAAACAGTGAGCCATTGCATTCCATTTATAAAAAAGAGAATGTTGAAAACATTAATGAGCTTTTAAAAGAAGATAAATTATATGTTAAGTCATTCATTAAAGGATTGAAAAATTCTTGTTTTATAGAAGTTGACAATAAGGTTCTCTTTGAAAAGGACTTCAGAAACTTTAACAGAAAAGAAGATCTTAAGGATTTGGAAATATAATAATTATATTTTAATGTTATTTTTATCAATTTTTTTAGTAGCTATTTTTATCATTTTTCTTTTTAGTAGCTATTTTTTAACTATTTTTTTACAATTATCTTTTTTTAGCAAAAATTATTGTCATTGGGTTTTGACTTTCCATTTTTATTCCCTTATATAATAATTGTCCTTTTGAAATGTTTATTTGTGTGATTTGTGGATTGTAATTCAGTTCATCCAATTTATTGACTACATTCACTTCAATGTCAAGTATATTTGTTAAAATAAGAATTCTACCTTTGGAATTGATTTTTTCATGGATAATATCTATAATTTCATTGTATTTGTCATTTTTAGCATGTAAGATAGCAATATCAAAATTCTCTATTTTTTCAATTGCAGATAATCCATCTTCATTTATCATTTCAACATTATCGATATTTCCATGCTTTTCAATATTATTTTGGCTTATTGTGATAGCTTGTGGACTTTCATCAATTGCATATACCTTTTGGGCAAGATTGGAAAATTCTGAGGAAATCTCTCCAACACCACAATTGATGTCTAAAACAATATCTGAATCCTTCACAGCAGATTTATAGATTAGGATTGATCTGATTTCCTCTTTAATAAATCCTGAAATGTCACATGTTGTCAATAAATCAAAGTCATTAATCATATTTACAACTCAAAAAAGATTATTTAAGTAGATTATGCCATTATTATGGTTTTTCCCATCTTTTGAACATTTCATTGTCTATTCTTAAAACATCCAAAACCTTACCTACAATAAAGTCAGTCATGTCCTTGATTTCTTGAGGTTCATGGTAGAATGCAGGCATTGCAGGTAGGATAATTCCTCCCTCTTTAGAGATTCTAAGCATATTTTCAAGGTGAACATCCCTTAAAGGAGTTTCTCTTGGCACTAAAACAAGGTTTCTGCGCTCTTTCAATGCAACATCTGCCACACGGCTTATTGAGTTGGATGCATAACCATTAGCTATTGCAGATACTGTTTTCATGGAACATGGGATGATTACCATTGAATCGAACTTAAATGAACCGCTGTTTATTGATGAATCAATTTCATTTGCTTCGAAATAGTGGTCTGCCAATGATTCAATCTCTTCCAAATTGCAATTATTCAATTCATATTTCATCACTATTTTAGCTGAATCACTGATCATTAGTCCGGTTTCTATATTAAGTCTTTTTAGTGCCTTTAGCAATTCCACTCCGTAAACTACTCCGCTTGCACCTGTAATAGCTATTACTATCATCTTATCCTCTCTAAAAACATTATTTCTTTTAAATCAATATTTAAATTATATAATTATGATTTATTTCTTAATTACTTTATTATTTTACTTAAAACAATGTTGACTGTTCAAAGTGAATTGTATCAAATTTATTCACTCTTTCTGGCAAATCAATGTAATTGTCAAGCTTTAATCTGTTTATTTTATCCAAATCTTCCTTAGGGACATAAAGTGCAATATCTGCTGAATTGAACCTTGCACTGCTTAATGCACCTACTATACTTGAAATTTCATTCAGATGGTATAGGTTTTCCCCAAAGGAAACCCAGGTTTTCATTTCATCAAAGCTTGGGTATTCAGATACATTTAGAATAACGTAATTTCTGTCCAAACCGAAGTCTTCACTGATTTCCTCTTCAGCCTTTGCCAGTTTTTCCTTTTCGATTTTAAATATTTGTTCTGGCTTTTCAAATCCATTTACGGGTTCTGATTTAGCTACCTTCAATAGCTGTCTATTATCAATTCTTTCCATAATGTCTCTTGAAAATCCTTCAGAGCTTCTGCACATGCTTATCATATCTGCATCATCGTATTTGTACATCTCATTAGGATTTACAATGTCTTGGCTTATCATATGCCTTAGGCATCTTCTAAACATTGCGTTGATGATTCTTGTGGTGTGATGCTGATAAACACTTGGATACATTAGATAACGGGCTGTTAAAGCAGCTTCTGCAGCTTGAACACCTTTGATGTCTATTATCAATTCTCTCTTTAGCTTCAAATTGCTTATGATACGTTCAGTATCGATTACTCCATAAGCAACACCTGTATAATGTGAATCCCTAATGAGGTAATCCATACGATCCATATCCAATTCGCCAGAGATTATGGGTCCTAATCTGCCTTTACCGTTTATTATGTCAACGATTTCCTGTGTGTCAAATTTTTCGGAAAGCTTATCTGCCAAACTTGTTTTTCTAACTACAAATCCAGTTAATTCCTCATGTGGAACTTCAAAAACAGCTTCTGAAACATGTGAAAATGGCCCATGTCCTGCATCGTGTAACAATCCTGCCATTCTAACCAATTCCTTGTCATGTTCATCCAATTCCAATTGTTCAGCAAGCTTTGATGCAAGATGCATTGTTCCAATGCAATGCTCAAAACGAGAGTGATTAGCTCCAGGATAGATCAATGAAATGAATCCCAATTGTTTCACCCTTCTTAATCTTTGAACTTGTGGATAATCCAATACTTCAACTTCGAATTCAGTTAGTGGCAAGTTTCCATGTATGCTGTCTCTGATGAATTTTTGGCGTGACATAATAACACATCTTAAGTTATCTTGAATTTTTAAAAATTATTATATTTATTTAGTTTTTTATTCTCTATTTTTTTCTTTCTCTTCATTTTTGATTATTAAATCTTAAAATATTCAATAATTATCTAATGGTATTTTTAAAAGACTTATTTAATAAAGTTTTCTAATATTTAGATTAGTTTAAGCTTTTTATTCCCATTTTTTTGATAGTTAAATTAAAATTTTTTAATTTCAATCAATATTTTCCTTTATTTGAAATTTTCAATCTCATTTTCATATTGTTTTCATTTTTGAATTGGTTTTAAAATTAAAAAATTTTTTTATATCTTTATTCAGTTAATGAGAATGGTGGGGTTTTCTTTATTATCTTTCATTATTATCGATTGAATAAAATCATAATTTTTCTTTCGATATGTATTAAATTGTAAAATTAAATAAGCATTTATATCAATTAACTGTAAGATTTATATAATATTAAGGGTAATTATAATATATGCAATTATCGAATTGCATACTTATTAACAAATTCATATCGAGGTATTATTATGGAAATTAGTGCAAGAAACGGATTAACCGGAAAAGTCGAAGATGTAAAATTAGGTGAAGTTATGGCAAGTATCAAAATTGAAATAACCGAACCTGGTGTCATCACTGCAGTTATTACCAGAGAATCTGCAGAAGAATTAGATTTAAAAGAAGGAGACGAAGTAAAAGCTATTATTAAATCTACCGAAGTAATGGTAGCTAAATAAGTTTAATGGCATTTATTAGAAAATTATTTATTGGTGATAAAATGGAAATTAGTGCAAGAAACGGTATTAAAGGAACTGTTGAAAGTGTAAAATTAGGTGCTGTAATGGCAAGCATTAAAATTAAAGTAGAAGATCCAGCTTTAATCACTGCAGCAATTACCAGAGAATCTGCAGAAGAATTAGAATTAGCTATTGGTGATGAAGTAAAAGCTATTATTAAATCTACCGAAGTAATGGTAGCTAAATAGATTTATTCTATTTACTTTTGTTTAACTTTAATTTTAAAAATTTAAGAATTTATAATTTGTATTAATTAAATAGTATTTAGGTATTAAAGATATTTTAATGGATTAATTTCGTTAAAATTAGTTTTAAGGTGTTTTAAGGTAATTTATAGATTTTTTTAAAATCTATCTCTTTTTAATCTTTTTATATAATTTTAAAAATATTTTAAATAGTTTTTTAATATTTTTTTATAATTTTAAAAATAGTTTTTTAGTAGTTTTTTAATAATTTTTTTAATAAAAAATAAGATTTATATTTGTTTAAAAAATAGTTAATGGAAGAAGAATTATCCTCCTGCCATTATAACTTTAGTTCCTTGATTTGAAAGCTCTTCTTTTTTAAAGTCTATTTCATGTTTTACTCTTTCTACAACTTCGGTAAGAGCTTCTAAGGTTTCTCCTCTATGAGGTCCGAGAACAACTACAAGGAACAATTGATCTCCAGTGTAGAACTCTCCAATATAATGGATAACGCTTATTTCAAATACGCCATGCTTTACTTTTGCAGTTTCTACTATGGTTTCAATTTCAGATAATCCCTTTTCCTTATCTGGAAGAGTTAATGTAAGTTTATCTACTGTCTTGTTTTCTTCTGTTCCTCTTACAATTCCTTCAAAACTGTAAATTGCTCCAGCTTCATCAACTCTTTGTGATTTTTTAATGTCTTCAATTAAGTCTCCAATAGTAAAGTATTCTTCATCTTTTTCTACAATTTTTATTACCATTTTATCATCCTAAAAAATAATGAATAAAAAATTTAAGTTTGATACTTAAAGTTAATTTGTCTTATTCCATTAATATATTTAATTTTTTTATTAATAAATATAACGATTGTTATAAAATTGCTTTAAAAAAATAGAAATTAAATAAGGTTATATTTCACTTAATTCCTTTTTGCTCAATTCCTTGATTCTGTTTACTCCATCTATCTCGTCAATGACATCCGCAGTAGCTTTAGGAACAAGAGATTGCCAATCTCCATCATTTAGGATTCTATCTCTGACTTCAGTTCCAGACAAGACTTCCCTATCAAATAGCTCTGGTTGATAGACTTCGTATCCTTCTTCCTTGAACAATCGTTTTACAAGTGCATTTCCGCTATAGACTTTAGAAAAAGGAGGAGTCAGCATCTTCACTTGAGCAACCCACAATGCATTTCTGTTGATGTCCTCAATAGGTATGATGTAATATCTTTTAGGGTCGATATCTGCATCATCCAATGCTTGGGTCATCATCATGATCCTTTCACCTGCAGTAAATGGGTCCTTTAGCTCATGGCTTAATTGAGCGCTTCCAATTCCAATTACAACTTCATCAACATAATTCAATGTCTTCTCTATAATTTGGATATGGCCATTATGAACCGGTTGCATTCTTCCAATTAATAAGCCGCGTGTTACTTTATTCATTGTATCTCTTTTTATTCCTTATAATATTAATATTTGATTATTTGATTTTTTCTTTTATTTCTATTATTTCTTTTATAATTAAAAAATTATATTAATTGCTAACTTAAATTAAATGTATAAAAATAATCATTTTTATCTTAAAATGTCTGATTTTTTACTTAATTTAATTAATAAATATTTTCTTATCTTTATTAATAGTTTAATCACTTTTTAGTTAATATATAATCATTTAACCTATTAAAATTAATTATTTTTTTTAATTCATAGAAAACTATATATGCTAATAAAACTGATTTAAAATTATGTACGATAGAATTAATGTGGCATCCAAAACTAAGAAGATTTTAGATAGCGCTTTTGATGAGCCTATCTCAGTTGAAGATGGGAATTACTTAATGAACCTAAAGGGTTCAGAAATTTATCCGCTTTTGGCTACTGCAGATGCAGTGCGTGAAGAGATTGTTGGTGATAAGGTCACTTTCATCAATAACTGCAATATCAACTTCACAAACATCTGCCATGTACGCTGTGGATTCTGTGCTTTCGGTAAGGATCCTGATGATCCAGAAGCATACTTATTAGATGATGAGGGCATTCTAAATAAGGCTGAAGGCGGTTATCGTGATGGGGCACGTGAATTTACCTTGATGGGCGGAGTGCTTGAAGATGCAACAATAGAATATTATGAGCATCTTTTGAAATTGCTCAAATCACATTATCCTAAAGTGGAAATCCATGGATTTTCACCAACAATGATTAGAGATGCTGCATTAAATAGTGAAATACCTGTAGATGAGGCATTCAAGATATTGAAAAAGGCAGGTTTGGACACATTGCCTGGAACTGCAGCAGAAATATTGACTGATAGGTCCAGAGAGATAATCTGTCCTAAAAAGGTATCAACTCAAGAATGGATTGATGTAGTGAAGATAGCTCAGGAAGCGGGAATAACCGGATCTGCTACCATGATGTACGGTCATGTAGAGACTATAGAAGAGAGAGTTGAGCATTTGGATATCTTAAGGCAGATTCAACTTGATACCGGTGGATTCAATGAGTTCATTCCAATGACATTCATGCATGAATACTCTCCGATTTTCCTTGAAGGACAAAGGGATTTGGGAGCTACAGGAACTCAAGACCTAAAGCTTTATGCTGTAGCTAGATTAATGTTTAGGGATATCATTCCTAATATTCAAGTCTCTTGGGTGAAAATGGGCTTTAGATTTGCTCAAGTTTCTCTTTTAGCTGGTGCAAATGACTTAGGCGGTACTTTAGGTGGAGATGAATTGTCTGCAGCTTCTGGAGCTCCAGATGGTGTAAATGCAAGCATTAGGGACCTAACTAAAATAGTCAATGACTTGGGAAGAGTTCCTATAGAGAGAAACTCCACTTATACTGAATTCTATCCAATTGAATTATAAATTAACTTTTTTATACTTTTTTTTTATTTTTTTATAACTTATTTTACATTTTTTAACTTTTTTTAATCTATTTTTAATAAGGATGAAAGGATATCTAAGGCAAATCAAACCATAAACTTTTTGTAAAATTCGACTATCGTGAAACTACAGTTTATTCAATGAAGATTAAGATCATTTGAATTATGAAAAGGATAACAAGCAAAGCTTGTCTCAAAGTCACGACCATAATTTCACCTCCTTTAATTGGGAAATTGAGGATTTATTTTAGATATCGAAACCTTGATAATAGTTTAAAATAATTATTTATAAATTTAACCAATTTTATGCTTTTTGTTTACATTTTAATTATCATATTGCTTTTATTTTGTAAAAAACAATCTATCTAGAATATTTATATTAAATTAGATTATGCAAAACTAGTATTTTTTTTTTAAAAATTAGTTTGAAAAATAGTTTAGAGTATATTAAAATTTTTAATTATAAAAAATAACAAGTAATAGTTAACGTTAAAAGAATCCAAAAAGGAGGATTCTTCAACGTTTCAATTTCCCAATAAAGGAGTTTACATAAAGGTGTAAACCCTTAAACTTATTTTAGGATTTATATTATTTAAATCTTATCAATTATTAATTAATTCTCTTTATTTTATAGTAAATATTGCTTTAATTTCGTCATTTTTCAATTTTTTCAGGAATTTTGAAAAGGTTTTAAATATAGGTAATTTAATATTATATAATGTATAAATATTTTAATAATATTTAAAATTAAACAAATTATTTAAATTAATTATTCTAATTAATAAAATAATCATTTAAAAATTAAAATCGTGGTATAATGATAAGTATTAAAAACCTTTCTAAATCATATAAATTAGATAATGGGGAAGAAGTGAAAGCCCTAAATAACATTAATCTTGAAGTTAAAGAAGGAGAAATCGTAGGTATTTTAGGTACAAGCGGTTCCGGTAAAACAACTCTTTTAAGAATCTTAAGAGGTGTGGAAAAATTTGATGAAGGTGAAGTTAGAGTAGAAAGATACACCTTAAAGCCGGATTCCTCTCAATTTTATTTCAATCAAGTAAAAAAGGAAACTGCAATTCACTTGCAAAGGTCTTTTGGTATTTGGCCTGAAACTGTACTGGACAATGTTGTAAGAAAGCTATATGGTGCAAAATACGGTGATGAGGCAGGGACTGACTTTGAATTGGCTCATGACCAATTCGATAAGGAAGCTTATGAGCTATTGGAGCTTGTAGGCCTTAAGGAAAAGTCCGGCCACTTGGCTTCTGTATTAAGTGGTGGTGAAAAGCAAAGACTTATCATGGCAAGACAGCTTGCTAAAAAGCCTAAAGTCATGCTTCTTGATGAGCCTGCTACAATGGCATGTCCTAAAACCAAACAGGAAATCTTGGATGCTGTTAAAAAGATCAATGAGGAATTGAACATCACTATTGTTTTGGTATCACACTTGCCTGAGATTCATAAATTCTTAGCTGAAAAGGTAATACTTTTGGAAAATGGTGAAATAGCTAAAGAGGGGGATGTCGATGAGATTATCGATGAGTTCCTATCTGACATTGAAGATCCTGTTGACATTAAGCTTGAATCCACAGATGAAACCTTGATTAAAGCATGTGATTTGGATAAAAGGTTCTATTTGCTAAAAGGTAAAGATGTTTTGCATATGAAGGACATCAGTTTTGAAGTAAAAAGAGGAGATATCCTATCTCTAGTAGGTCCAAGTGGAGCAGGTAAGACAATTCTTCTTCGTATGTTAGGTGGTATGGATGTCCCTGACAGTGGAGATGTATTTTTCAAGCTTGAAAAGGATGGAGAAATCAAATGGGTAGACATCAGAAAAGCAAGCCTTGACAGGATGGAAGTTAGAAGAAACATCGGTTTCATGCATCAGGAATTTGCATTAGTTTATTGGGCTACCGTTCAAAGCCAATTAGCTAAGAAATTAGGTTATAAAAGATTTGATATGGTTCAGGAAGCTAAGGAAAGAGCTAGAGAAGAAGGATTGCCTGACATTTTGCTTGATGCATTGTATCAATTGACTGACCTTCCAGAAAGGGAAGCTAAAGCACGTCTTGAGCAAGTAGGACTTGAACCAAGCATTTTAGATGAATTGTTCCCTAAATTCCCAGAAACTGAAATTGCAGAACAGGTTGCAGACCTCTTTGAAGCGCTTGACTTGCCTTTAGACATTTTAGGAAGAAGATCATTTGAATTGTCTGGTGGTCAAAAGGTAAGGGCTATGCTTGCACTTGTGCTTGTATCCAAACCTGATATCCTATTGCTTGACGAACCGTTTGGAGACTTGGATCCAAAAACATTGAGAACAGTCACAAACTCACTTAAGAGAATCTGTAAGGAGTTTGGTACTACCATTGTTATGGTTTCACACAATACAGACTTCATTAGGGAATTAAGTAACAGGGCTATCTTCATAGACCAAGGTCTTCTCAAGGATGACACTAAAGATGTTGATAGGTTAGTTGATGATTTCATTGGATTCTGTAAGGCTGATTACTTGATGTAATCAGTTAATTTTTTATTTTTCATTATTTTTTAATCAATAATTTTTATTCTTTTTAAGATGATACTATGTTTAAGAATATTTTAGTTGCTAGCGACGGTTCCAAATGTGGAGACAAGGCAGTTGATTTGGCTATTGATTTGGCAAGCAAATACTGTGCAAAGATTTCTGCTTTATACGTTATGGATTTTGCATTGGACTTCACATATGATGACTTGGATGATGCTGGCGGAGCGGTTTTGGATGAGATTACAGCTAAAGGAAAGGAAAAGGATGTTGTTGTAGTTGAGCATATCATCACTGCAGATCCTATTCAGGACATGGCAACAATGATTAGAAAGATAAACCCTGACATTGCTGTCTTTGGAGCTTTTGGAAAGTCTATGGAAACGCAAGAGAATATTGATTATTCTAAAATTGGCAGTGTAGCTGAAAATGCCTTAAAAGTCTCTAAAGTTCCTGTAATTTTAGTTAAATAATTATTGCTTTTTGCTGTTTTTTAAAATAAGTTGTAATAAAATAAAACAATTTATATATTATTAGAATTAAAGATATTATTAATTAGTTATTGGAGGTTAACACTATGGCTGAATACAAATGTACTATTTGCGGATACGTATACGACACTGAAAAAGGTGAATCTAGAAGAGATGTTGCTGCAGGAACTGCTTGGGAAGATGTAGCTGATGATTTCAGATGCCCTTTATGTGGTGCTGTTAAAAACATGTTTAAAGCATTATAATTGATTTAAACTTTATGATACTACTTTCTTAAAATTTAATCGAAGGTGAATAAAATGGTATTTGTATGTGATATTTGCGGATACGAATATAATCCTGATGCTGGTGACCCAGATAATGGTGTAGAACCAGGCACTGCTTTTGCAGACTTACCGGATGATTGGGTTTGCCCATTATGCGGTGCAGAAAAAGGAGATTTCGTAGAAGAATAAATAAATTTTTAAATCATGATTATTAAATTATCATTTCAATGTTTAATTTTGAAAAAATTTTCTAGATTTTGATTTATTAAATTATTTCAATGTTTAATTTAATAAAAATTTTATTTTTTAATTTTAAGGTGTTATTATGGTAAATGAAAAAATGGAAGCAGCATTAAATGCTCAATTAAATGCAGAAGTATATTCAGGATACTTATACTTATCTATGGCAGCTTACTTTGAAGACATCGACTTAGCAGGATTTGCTAACTGGATGAGAGTACAAGCTGCAGAAGAATTAGAACATGGTATGAAATTCTATGATTACATCATTAGAAGAGGGGCAAGCGTAACCCTTACTGCAATTGAAGCTCCACAAACTGAATGGGAATCTCCACTTGCAGCATTCGAACATGTTTTATCCCACGAACAAATGGTTACCGGCTTAATCAACGATTTAGTAGACTTAGCTATTGAAGAAAAAGACCATGCAACCAACAACTTCTTGCAATGGTTCGTAGAAGAACAAGTTGAAGAAGAAGAAAACGCTATGGAAAACTTAGCTAAACTCAGATTAGCTGGCGATGACAACTCTTTATTATACAAACTCAATGAAGAGTTCGCAGGTCGTGGAACTGCAGAATAGATTTGATCTATTCTTTTCTTTTTTTATTTTTTCTATTTTTTTCTAATTTTCTAATTTTAACTATTTTTTCTCTAAATTTAAACAATAATCAAATCTCTTATTTTTACGAAATAACATCAATTTGATTGAATAATTATGATATATCAATTAAAATGAAAGTTAACTCCTAAAAAAACTATAATATTTATTTATAATGAAAATTAAGTATCAATTGAAGGTTTTTTATGCCTGCAGAAAATATATTCATTACTTGGAGGCATAAAATGAAAACCAAAATTAGAGATATTCTTAAATATTCATTTGGGGTCTTTAGAGAACGTTCTGGAGATATTCTTAAATATTCATTAGAAATCTTGAAGATTTTCATAATGCTAATGAAATAAATTTGTAATCTGTTGTCGAATTTTAAAAAATTTTTGTTTAATATTTTCATTGGGTAGTTTTTTACCTTCAAAATAATAAAGATTATATATTTCTAAAAATAGAATATATGTTAGAGTTTATTTCAAACTCCAAGTAATGAAAATTTAAAGTTAAGAATTCTTTTGAATTCTTATACTTTAAGTTTTAAAAACTATCTTTTTTTATATTATTTTAAAATTCATTTTGTTTTATTTTTAGTAAACTATTTTTATTAGAAATAAAATAATATAACTATATAAGTAATTTATTGTTTTAATTAAAATTAATCTTAAGGAGGCAAATTATGGTAAAGGTTAGTGTAATGGGTTCAACCGGTGTAATAGGTAAAAACGTTACTTTCAAATTGGCTAGAGCAGATACAATAACTGAAGTTGTATTGTTTGCAAGACCTGAAAGCATTGACAAGGCAAAGGGCCAAAGCTATGACATGTATGATGCATTGGCTGCTGAGGATATTGATTGTTTACTCTTCCCATCATGCAATTATGAAGATCTTGCAGATTCCCAAATTGTATTGATTTCTGCAGGTGCTCCAAGGCATGAGGGGATGAGCAGAAGGGATTTGGCTTTTGTCAATGGAAAAATCGTATCAAATTATGCAAGACAAGTGGCTAAATATGCTCCAGATGCCATTATAGTAGTTGCAACAAATCCTGTGGATGTAATGACCACAATCGCTTTGGACGCTTCAGGTTTCGATAGAGACAAGGTCATTGGTGTAGGAAACCACTTGGATTCCTTAAGACTCAAAAATTACTTTGCAAGACGATTAAACATCAACAGCAGTGAAATCCATACAAGGGTTATCGGTGAGCATGGAGACAATATGGTTCCTCTTTTAAGTTCAACCACCATTGGTGGTATCCCTTTGAAATACTTTATTAGAGAGGTGGAATTGGACATTAGGGAGATCATTCAGACTCTTAGAAATGCAGGAAACACTATTATTTCCAAAAAGGGAGCTACTGAATATGGTCCTGCATATGCTATTTCCAACTTGATCATAACACTCATTACAAATTCCCATAAGATATTGACTGTAAGCTTATATTTGGATGGTGAAATTGCTGGTGTCAAGGGAGTTTCATTAGGTGTTCCTTCTGTTTTATCCGAAAAGGGAAATGCAATGATTGTTCCTATTCATATGAATGATTATGAGACTAAAAAGTTCCAATCAGCTGCTGAACAGATTGGAAAACTTACAGAAGAAGTTAGAGAAAGTCTAAAAGAAGAATAATGATTATCTTCTTTATTCTTTTATTATTTCTTTTTATCAATTTTTATCATTTTTTTAAAAAGAGTATTTTATTTATTTTAACTATTTTTATCTATTTTTTTTACTTTTAGACTATTTTTAATCAATTAATATTTTAAAAAAGATTTTTCGTATGGATTGGTTAATTTGATTTTAAAAAAAGGAAAATAAGTTTATAATTTAATCATAAATTATAAACTTCTTCAGCTGGTACAAGAGGAACCTTATAAGCAGTTAAAATGTTTATAAGATTGTCCAAATCTTCTGCTTGCAATAATAGAATAGCTTTTTCAGTCTTTTCATGAGTGAATGCATAAAGATATTCAAGATCAATCTCTTCATCATTCAATATCTTTAAGACAGAAGACAATCCACCAGGGGTATCATCGAGTTCAGCTCCAACGATTGGAGTGTTTTTAACAATGTACCAGTGTTCTTCAAGTATTTTTTTAGCTTTTATAGGGTCTTGAACAACCAATCTTAAAATACCGAATTCAGTTGTGTCTGCTAATGATAAAGCTCTTATGTTTATGTCATTTGCAGCAAGCAAATCTAATGTGTTATAAAGATTCCCTCTTTTGTTTTCCAAAAATATGGATAATTGTGTTATTTTATACATTTTAAAACTCCCTAATTAATGTAAATTACGTTTATCAATCACTCTTTGTATTTTACCTTTTGTGCTTCTTGGAATGCTCTTAGGTGCTACTAAACTAACATTTACTGCAATTCCAATCTCATTTTGAATGTATTCACCAATTTTACGTTTTACACCCATCATCTCTTTGATGTCGTCTGAGAAAAGAGCTTCTGAAGCTTCTACTTTAATTTCAATTTCATCCATTATATCCGGTCTTGTAACAATGATTTGATAGTGAGGCTCGATGTTACTGACCTTAAGAAGCGCCTTTTCGATTTGTGATGGGAATACAGCAACTCCTTTCACTTTAATCATGTCATCTGATCTGCCGGTAATCCTTTCCATTCTTGCAAGGGTTCGGCCACACTCACAAGTGTCATAGTGAAGTGCAGTGAGGTCCTTGGTTCTGAATCTGATTACAGGCATGCTTTCTCTTTCAAGGTTGGTCAATACCAATTCACCGTGAGTGCCTTCAGGTAATGTGATTCCAGTTTTTGGATCAATGATTTCCGGATAGAAGAAATCTTCAGCAATGTGCAAGCCGTTCTGTGCACAGCATTCCATACCAATACCTGGACCCATCAATTCTGTAAGGCCGTAAATGTTATAAGCTTTGGTCTTAAATGTCTCTTCGATTCTGTCTCTCATTTCAGCTGTCCACATTTCAGCTCCGAAACCTATAGCTTTAAGACCAATTTCATCGAAATCTATTCCCTCTTCCTTAGCAACTTCTCCTAAGTAGATACCATAGGATGGAGTGACGATAAGACAGGTACTTCCGAAGTCTGCCATGATTTCAACTTGTCTTCTGGTCTGTCCAGTTGAAATAGGGATGATTGTAGCTCCTAATCTGTGAGCGCCATAGTGAACACCGAATCCTCCTGTAAACAATCCGTAACCGTGTGTGTTCTGTATTATGTCGTCTTCATCAAGGCCCATCATGGTAAGCCCTCTTGCAACGATTTCTCCCCAATTGTCTATGTCACCTTGGGTGTATCCGCTTACAACAGGCTTTCCAGTAGTTCCTGAAGAGGAGTGTACCTCTATGATTTTCTTCTTATCGACTGCAAACATTCCAAATGGATAACATGCTCTTAAATCATCTTTAGTAAGGAACGGCAACTTTTCAATATCCTTTAAGGTTTCTATGTCTTCAGGGAAAACATTTGCTTGAGTGTACTTTTCAGTGTAAAAAGGAATCTTGTCAAATGCCCTTTTTACAGTAGCCTGCAACTTCTTCAATTGAAGTTCAAAAATGTCTTCTCTTGACATGCATTCAATTTCTTCATTCCACATATTCTAACCTTTTTTATTTGTGTAATTTTTGAATTTCTGTAATTATTATAATTATAATTAAATCTCTTATTTTTTATATATGCTAATTTGTATAGTTAATATTTTAGATTAATCCTAAATTCTTCATGTATTCCAAACTTTTTTCAATGAAATCTACAGACATTAACTCTAACATGTAGATGCCATCATACTTTTTCTTAGTAAAAACATCAAAGAACCCATTTACATCAAAAGTCCCATCACCTAATGCAAGGTGTGTGTCATCATCGCCAGGATTATCATGCACATGTATGTGTTTAATTGAGTCGAAGTAAATTTCATCTGGAGTGAAGCCATTTGTATGGGCATGACCTATATCCATAGTCATAGGAAGGTCAAGCTTGACTAATGTATCATTCAGTTGATTCACATCCATAAACATGAAGTCAGTAATGTTCGGCAGGTTTTCAATACATGCATCAACTCCACAATCTTTTGAATAGTTGCCGATGACTTCAAGATGTTTCTCTGATATTTGATAGACCAAGTCTTCCTTTCCCCTTCCATGGAATCCAAGAATTCCTGGATGAACAACAACAAGATTGCTGTCAATCATGTTTGCAAGGTCTATTGATCTCTCAATTTCCCTTACTGAAAAATCTGCAACTGCAGGATTCAAGGAAGCGATATTTATGTCTATGAATGGAGCGTGAATAGTGTATTTCAAGTCATATGAGTTAATGAGGTCTATCAGTTCATTGTCATCATTGATTTCCCTATAAGGGTAATCATGGACTATTTCAACATAATCTATATACTTATTGCTGTCAAAGTATTCTAAAGCTTCTTCTATTGTTCTGTCTTCGGTCGCTAACATTGAAGCTCCTATCTTCATCTAATCTCCTCTATTTAAATGATCATAATTTTATATTATTCTAATCTCTAACTCGAGCAACAACTCTTAAGCCATTATCCAAACCGTCTATGATTTCATCAGTCAGGTCAAGGTTCTTATGAAGCTTTACATAGCCCCTTTTGCCTACGGTTGCAGTGAACATGTACTTGTCCTCTAAAAGAATGTCAAATGAACTTCCTACGAATTTCTTTCCGATAGGCAATACAAGATGATCCTTTCTTATTTCTGGATATAGTTCAAAGACTTCATAATAGAATTCAGATGTTTCTCCTTCTTCATAATCCTCTTCTTCTTCACTTAAGTCAAAGTAATTGTCCTTGCTGTAATCCTTCTTGCCTTCATCGATAATGTAATCATCCATATTATCATTATATTCCTTCAATTGGGACTTTTTTGACTTCTTATGCTTGTCTTTCTTATCCTTTTTTGATTTTTTAGACCTTTTTGTAAGTCTTTCAGCAAAGCTGTCAGGTGCCTTTTCAAGAGGTTCAACATTCATGCTTATTCCAATCTCATTTTCAAGTTCGGTTATTCTTTTACCGCCTTTTCCAATGATTTTAGGAATGTACTTTTCAGTGATGTAAATGTTAACTCTTCTGTCATTTTCCATGCTCACTTCAATGGATGCCTTTGGAGCTATTCTTTTCATGGTTTTAAGGATTTCCCTTTCAGCAATCAATTGGACAGGAGTCTTGTCCTTTTTATTTGCCTTTTTGGACTGTTCAACCATGCCAATATCCATTACAATGGTCTGTTCACCGTAAGTGTAGATTTCATTAACCAAGGTTCCGCTTTCAAAGTCCCTCACTTCAATCACTGGTCTTGCAAGGTCTCTTTCTTCCATTCCACTTGGAACCTTTACTGTAAGCTTGTTTTCATAAATGGCGGATATTTCACCATCTTCAATATAAATAGTAGTGTCTACGATTGATGGGATGGTACCTAAATCCACTCTGCTTGCAATCCTTTGAATTGCATCGATAGGCCTTGTTGCATGAACAACACCAATCATTCCTACACCTGCAAGTCTCATGTCTGCAAATATCTTGAAGTCATGATTCTTTCTAAGCTCATCGTAAATGGTGAAGTCAGGTCTTACTAATAGCAATATGTCTGCAGTGTTCTCCATATCCCCTTCAAGAGGAGCATATTGGGTGATTGTATCTCCAACCTGCAAGTCTCTTGGAGATTCCATGGTTTTAACTACCTTGTTTAAATCTTCATCATAGAATTTAGCTATTGCCTGAGCAAATGTACTTTTACCTGCTCCAGGTGAACCTGAAATCAATATTCCTCTTGCACTGTTTGTCAATCTTTCAATCAATTGACTTGATAAGTGGTATTGGTCAAGTGAGACTTCAGCTACAGGCCTTACTGCAGTTATTTCAAGTGCTTCTGAAAATGGAGGTCTTGCTATTGATATTCTAAGGTCTCTTGATTGGACTACAATAGCACCTTGCTTGTCCACTTCCAAATATGTTTTTGGGTCGTATCTTTCCTTTTCAAGGATTTCCTCTGCAATCGCTTCCAATTGCTTGTATGTGAATTTCTCATCTGCGAGCTTTACAAGTTCAATATGTCCTGGCTTACCCTTTTTAGCCATTGGCACAACATTTTCCTTTAAATGAACGCTCATTGTGTCATCGTCAAAGAATTTAGCTATTTTCAAGTCTATTGCACCTTTGTATTCCTGTGCATAATAGATTGTAGGTATTCCTTGTGCCTCTGCAGTCTTTGCTTGAATCTTATCGCTTGTTAATAGTAGTGCAAGTTCATCCTTAGCCACATCTCTGATTAATCCGTCTATCTCTCCAAGCTTTGCATTGTCCTTTTCAAACTTGGTAGGCCTTCTGCCGGTTATTCTAATGGATACTTCACCGATTTCAGCTAAATCCTGAAGTTTCTTTACATTCTCAAGACCTCTGATTCCTGTTGGCCTTTGATTGTTAGCTTGATGTTCAAGTTCAGCGATTACAGCTTCTGGTATGATGATTTCCGGATAGTTCAATCCTTTTTCTTTTATTATTTTCTCTACATTTCCTTCTATGATTGCACTTGTATCAGGGACTATCCTTTTTATCTCATCATTCAAGTCATCTTCATCATTATAATCGCTATTGTACTCATATTCATTAAAATCCATATTTTCACCTCCTTTGAGGTTTGATTAATTTAATAATTCTTAGTTTAATTAAAGAAAATAATTTAAATTCATATTTTAAGAAAAAATTAATTAAAATCTAATTTAAAATATTTATCCGTACATTTCCTTTGGATCAAACAATCTTTCGGAAATGACTTTAACGTCATCATCTGTAAGATTGTCAATGTCAATATTCTCCTTATCAATGTCCAATTGCCTAAAGAAGCAAGATCTGTATCCTTCATGGCATGCTGCACCGATTTGTTCAACCTTCATTATGATTGCATCTGCATCACAGTCAATGTACATTTCCTTAACGGTTTGAACATTTCCAGAGCTTTCTCCCTTTAGCCATTGCTTTTGTCTTGAAGTGGAGTAGTAGTGAGCCTTTTTGGTCTTTAATGTTTGCTCTACAGCTTCCTTATTCATGAAAGCCACCATCAATACGTCATTTGTTTGCCAATCCTGTGCAATTGCAATGACCAAGTCTTCTCCACCCATGTTAAGTCTGAAATTTAATTCCATTGTCACACCTTTATTATAAAATAAAAATTACTGAATATTATCTATTATTGATAGTTCATCTTAATTGTATAATTTTTTTAATTGTATAATTTTTTTTTAATTGTATAATTTATCCTTAATGTAATCAACTACATTACCAATATCCACTAATTCCTGTTCTCCAGAGAGCATGTCCTTTACGGTAACTTTTCCTTCTTCCAAGTCACGTTCTCCAACTAAAACAGTGTATTTAACGTCTATCTTATTTGCATAAGCCAAGATCTTCTTGAATTTCTTTCTGGACAAGTCCACTTCAGTTGGAATGTCTGCTTTTCTAAGAGTCTGAGCAATGTTGAATGCATCATGTCTTGTACAGTCTGAAATGGCTGCTACATAGGTGCTTACGATAGGTTCAAGTTCTGGCTTTCCATTTAGCTCTTCGATAGCATTCATCAATCTGTCAAATCCTAATGCAAATCCAGTAGAGACAACGTCTTCTCCTCCAAATAATTTAACGAGATTGTAAGTTCCCCCACCACAAACCTGCTTTTGTGCACCAAGCCCTTCCACATATACCTCAAACACTATTCCAGTATAGTAGTCAAGTCCTCTTGCAACTCCAAGATTGAGTTTGTAATTGAACACTTGGAAACTTTCAAGGGTTTTTACAAGTTCTTCAAACTCTTCTAATGCTTCTTGGGTTTCTTCGTATGGAGCAACTAAGTCTCTTATGTCCGCAATTATTGAAGAGTCTCCAACCATATCCATAAGCTTGAACAATACGTCATTCAATTCTGGATTGTCCTTGATGATAGGATTGTCTCCAACAAGGGATTCTTTCAATAATTCCTTATCTCCCTTATCGATGACAACCATGATTTCCCTTTGTGTAGCAGTATCAATATCAAAGTGAGCGAATAATCCTCTAATGATTCCCAAGTGGTTTACATTGAATTCAGCAGTAGTGATTCCAAGCTCTTCAATAGCATTGTTACACATAGCTATTACTTCAGCTTCACCTTCAGGAGTCTTAGCTCCAATCAATTCACATCCGAATTGCCAGAATTGTCTGAATCTGCCTTTTTGTGGTCTTTCATATCTGAAACAGCTTCCATAATAGTAAATCTTGATTGGCTTTGAGGTTTTCTGTAATTCATTTAAGTATAATCTTGCAATAGGAGCAGTTATCTCTGGTCTTAAAGCTAAATCCCTGTCTCCCTTGTCCTTAAAGTTGTATAATTGATCTACAATTTCCTCACCGGATTTTGTAGTGAATAATTTTAAGTCTTCAAATAAAGGGGTCTGGACTTCACCAAAACCATAGTTTTCAAATACATTTCTTAAAATGTCTTCAGCATGTTTTCTTTGCCTCATTTCTTCAAAGAGGAAATCCCTTGTTCCCCTTGGTCTTTCAAATTCCATTATTGATTCTCCAATGTTTTTAATGATTTAATCGGGTATAATTATTATTTTTAATAGTAAATCGTTTAACAATATTATATTTAATATTTATTTATATATAATAGTTGTTAATATTATACAATTTCAATTAGTTTTATTGAAGTTTATGATTTAAAAAATATTCATTTTTGATAAGAGTTTGCTGAATGAAATCATAAACTATTAGAAATATTTATATATTATTTTTATATACATATATATATAACTTGAAAATAAATTTTTCAAGGGGGCAACTGAAATGAATATCAAAAGATATCTATATATATTGCTAATTTTTCTTGTTTTAGTCAGCCTGTCTGCCGTTAGCGCAGCAGATGACAATGCAAATGGGATTATTAGCGTTGATGACAATGACGAACTTATTTTAGACGAAGCAATCGATGATGATGTTTCAAGCGCTAATAATAATTATGATGAAGAACTTATTTTAGAAACCCCTGCTGATGATCTTGTTGGAAGTGAAAATGATGCAACTCCCCTAAAGGAGGGTGCAACAGGCTCATTTTCAGATTTGAATAAATTGATTAATGAAGATTTCAGCAGCAATGACACAATCACTTTGGATAAGAATTATACTTATAATCCTGATATTGATTCTGATTTTAAAAATGGGGTGAAAATCTACCGCACAGTGACAATCATTGGAAACGGATATACAATAGACGGTGCAGGCCAAGCAAGAATACTTGATCTCCAACAGGGAAAAACAACATTGAAAAATATTACTTTTAAAAATGGAAGTCAAAGTTACTTTTTCGGAGGAGGTGCAATTCGTTGCGTTGCATTAGTCGAGATTACAAACTGCACTTTCATAAATAACGGAGCCCCTTCAGGAGGAGCCGTTCAACTGCAGGGCTGGGACAATGTAATCTCCGATTGTGTTTTCATTGGCAACACTGCAGGTCAGGGTGGTGCGATACAATTGAGTGCAGCAGCTTACAATACAATTACTCGCTGTGTATTTTATGACAATGATATTTTCGCATCACAGGCTGATGGATGTGAAATTAACAACAACATTTTCTTCAATTCAAGCATCACATTTGATTGGACCCAAAATTACAATATTGACAATAACTGGTTTGGAAATAATGCGACAAACTATGATGAAATGCCAGTACAAGAGGATTACAGTATTAAAAGCTGGTTGTTTTTAAACGCAACAGCAACTCCTGATACAATCTCCATTATTGATGTGTCTGACATCATCTTTAAATTGTACGTTTATAATCCAAATTCCGGTGATGTATCCGAGTATGATTCCGGTCTTTTATATCCGGTTAACTTGAATGTAACTGCAATCAATGGTACTATTAATAAAAATACTGTTAAATTAGGTGAACCAATAATATTTGGACCGTTTGCTTTGGGTTCAGGTAGTGTAACTGCTTCAATTGAAAATGCAAACTATATGAGCATTATAACCGTCAAAAAGATTCAAACAGAAATAACTGGCAATGCAATAACTGCAACCTACAATGTCAACAAGGATTTGGTTATCACATTGAAAGACAGCGATGGAAATCCAGTTAGTGGTGTTAATGTCACTGTTGACTTAAACGGTGCCAAAACATACACTACCGACAGCAACGGTCAGGTTAAAGTGTCAACCAAAGGTTTAGCGCCTAATACTTACATGGCAAAGGTAACATTCAACGGCGATACCTACTATGACAAGTCTACCTTGGATGTGAAGGTCACTGTCAACAAGGCTTCTCCTAAATTGACTGCCAAAGCAAAGACATTCAAATTCGAGGACAAGACAAAAAAATATACAGTCACACTCAAGGACAATAATGGAAATGTCTTGAAAAACAAGAAAATTTCCTTGAAAGTCAACGGAAAGACCTACACAGCAAATACAAATAGCAAGGGTGTTGCTACATTCAAATTGGCTAAATTGACTAAGAAAGGAACCTATAATGCAGTTATTTCTTTTGCTGGTGACAAGGACTACAACAAGATTAGCAAGAGTGCTAAGTTGACTGTTAAGGCTCCTGCTTGGAAGACTATTGCTAAAGGCAGCAAGGATAAGTCTATGGTCAAGAAGATCCAAAGGGCTTTGAAGAAGAACGGTTTCTACCTTAGTTACAAGGGCAGATACTTGAAAGTTGATGGTCTTTTCCACAAATACACTCAAATGGCTGTTAAGCAATTCCAAAAGGCTAAAAAGCTTAAAGTCACTGGAAAAGTGGACTACGCAACTGCTAAAAAACTAAAATTAATATAAAAAAGGAGTTTTAAAAACTCTTTTTTTCCAATTTTTATTCATTTCCCCTAATTTATTTTTTTCATTTTTATTTTTTTAAACTAATTTTTTCACAACTATTTTTCCATTTAATGATTAATTAAATATTGATATTAATTGATTAAGAAAAATTATAAACATTTATAACAAATCTTTTTAATAATACATAAAATTTTAAATGATAAAATACTATAAATTAATATAAAAAAATTAAGTGTGAATTATGTTTGAAGAATTGCATGAATTGTTAGAGGACAAAAGGATTTCAAAGAATGAGCTCCTGGCTATTTTAAAGGAAAAGGCTCAAAAGATATCTGTTTTTGATTTGATGGAGGCCAATCAGTATATACTTCAGGATGTGGAGTTTGTACAGGACAGATATCAGGATGACTTCCGTCAAGCTTATGTTAAGCAATTCATCGGCCATATAAACAATATAAAAAATGACAATACAGATTATGACAGCAGAGGCAAAAAGGAGAGAATTGATAAAAAACAGTTTGAAAAGTCATTAGAGGATTTGCATAATGTTTATGATGGTGTGGACTTTGACAAGGATAAGGTACAGCTCATTTACTGCTTGGTTTCTCTATATGCCACTTTCATATTGAATGAACCTATTCATTCACTGGACACTCCTTTCCCAGGCAATTTGAAGATTAAAAAGTTAGGTAAGTTTTATTATTGCCCTGTTAAGGCAACTCAAAAGAATACTGAAGGGGCAGTTTGCAATATCTGCATTTCACGTGAGATTGATTATGATCCGAAATTAAATGCAAGCAGTTAAGGATTATTTTTTTAAATAAACTTTTTTTTTTAATGAAAAGGATACTTGTTAAATAAGTATAATGTTTCATTTCATTTTTTTCAATAATTATTTATAATTTATACAATAAATTACTATTAGTAATTATTTAAGTAGGGATTCTATGGTAGCTCCAAAAACAATTATTGATTTAGTTGAAACTTTTAAAAAAAATGAAAATATTTATACCAATGGTGACTTATTTGATGAAGAAAACACCAAAACTGATTTTATTAATCCATTTTTTGAAGCCTTAGGGTGGGATGTAACAAATAAAAAGCATAGAAGCCCACAGTTTAAAGATGTTGTTTATGAAAAATCTATAAAAGTAGGAAATAAAACTAAAGCGCCTGATTATGAATTCCGTGTAGGTGGAACTCCTATATTTTTTGTGGAAGCTAAAAAACCAAGTGTAAATCTTGAAACTGATAAGAGCCCTGCTTTTCAAGTAAGGAGATATGGTTGGAGTGCTAAACTTAAATTATGCATATTAACTGATTTTGAAGAGCTTGCAGTTTACGAAACCACAACTAAACCTGATAAAAAACAAAGTGCAAGCATTGGAAGAGTAAAATATTATCATTATTCAGAATATATTGAAAAATGGGATGAAATAGCATCCATTTTCTCAAAGGAAGCAGTTTTAAATGGCGACTTTGATAACTTTGCAGACTCTAATTCCGATAAAAAGAAAAGAGGCACTGGTGAGGTAGATGATGAATTCCTTAAGGAAATGGAGCATTGGAGAGATTTATTGGCCCGTAATATTGCCTTGAGAAATAAGGATTTAAATGAGGATTCCCTAAATTATGCAGTCCAAATTACTATTGACCGTATTTTATTCTGTAGAATGGCTGAAGATAGAGGAATAGAAAAATATGGAACTCTTTTGGAATTAACCAAGAAAGATAATATTTATCAACACTTAATGGAAATATTCAGAATAGCAGATTTAAAGTATAATAGTGGTTTATTCTGTTTATCAGCAGACCCTGATAGACATATTAATCGTGATATGGTTACAGAACATCTCACAATTGATGATGGGGTATTTAAAGAGATATTCACTGGTCTTTATTATCCAAACAGTCCTTATGAATTCAGTGTCATTTCTCCTGAGATTTTAGGGCAAGTATATGAACAGCTTTTAGGCAGCATTATTCGTCTCACTCCATCACATATGGCAAAGGTTGAAGTAAAACCTGAGGTTAAAAAAGCAGGTGGTGTATTTTACACTCCGCAATATATTGTAAAATATATTATAAAGAATACTTTAGGTAAATTATTACAAGATAAAACACCAAATCAAGTTTCAAAACTTAAAATACTTGATCCTGCTTGTGGTAGTGGAAGTTTTTTACTTGTAGCCTATCAGGAATTATTAAATTATCATTTAGATTATTATACTAAATTAGAAAAACCTCCAAAAAATGTTATTTATCAAGGCAAGGATGGGGAATGGAGATTAACCATCACTGAAAAGAAAAGAATTCTGAGAAATAACATTTACGGGGTTGATTTAGACTTTTTAGCAGTTGAGGTTACAAAATTATCCTTACTTTTAAAAGTGTTAGAAGATCAAAATAAGGATGTTGTAGAACAACAACAAAAATTATTCCATGAACGAGTTTTACCTGATTTAAGTAATAATATTAAAAATGGAAATAGTTTAGCTTCTAGCGATATACTTGAAAAAGATTTAACTGATGATGAAATTAAAAGTATAAATCCTTTTGATTGGGATGATGAATTTGAATCAGTCTTTAAGAATGGTGGATTTGATGCTATTGTTGGAAATCCCCCATATATTAAAATGCAAATTTTAAGAAGTATTTATCCAAAATCAAGTGATTATTATAAAGAGAAATATGAAACTTCTTCAAAAGGAAATTATGATATCTATGTGCTTTTTGTTGAAAAGGCACTTCAATTATTAAATGATGAAGGAAAAATGGGCTATATTTTGCCACATAAATTCTTTACAGCTAGTTATGGAAAGCCTTTGCGAAAAATAATTGCAGAAAATAAAAATTTATATAAAATAGTGCATTTTGGAGACCAACAAGTCTTTGATAATGCCACTACTTACACAGCTTTATTATTTTTGAATAAGAAAATTAATAAAACATTTGAATATGATAGAATTTCAGATTTAGAACAATTTAAGAATGGGCATTATGTTGAAGAGGATAATATTCTTGATTTTTCAAGAGTTACATCTGATGAATGGGTTTTTGTTTCTGGTGATGAAGAAAAGGTATTTTATAAATTATATGATATGCCTCATAAGATTGTTGATTATACAACCCTGTCAGTAGGTCTTCAAACTAGTGCAGATAAGGTTTATATCATGCCTTTAATTGAAAAATCAGAAAAAACTTCAAAAGTAGAGTCTAAAGAACTTAAAGAGAATTTTATCATCGAAAATGATATTTTAAAACCATTATTAAAAGGTAATGAAATTAAAAGATATGAATATCCAGTTAATAATCATGTTCTTATTTACCCCTATGCCTTCGATTCTAATGAAATAATACCTTTTACTAGAAAGGAAATATCTCAATTTGAATTATGTTATGAATATTTAAAATTAAATAGGGATAAATTATTAAAAAGAAGTAATGTTGATTCTCGTAATTGGTGGATTTATCCTTATCCAAAGAATTTAAAAGTAATGGCCAAACCTAAAATTTTATATCAAGTTTTAAGTCAAAAAGGTTCTTTTACTTTAGATGAAAAAGGAGAATTTTACTTTGTTGGTGGTGGAAATGCAGGAGGATATGCTATAACTACTAAAAACAATAACATTAGCGAATTAAAATACTTGTTAGGCATTTTAAACTCTAAATTAACATCATTTTTTATTTCAAAAGTAGGATCTTGCTTTAGAGGGGGATATTACTCCTTTGGTAAACATTCTTTTGAAAAATTCCCGTTACCTTCTGAAAAATTAGAAAATGAAGAATTGGAAAATCTTGTTGATAAAATGATTAATTTGAATAAAGAATTATCAGAAGCTATTGTTCCAAGAGATAAAAAACTACTTAAAAAACAAATTGAAAATACAGATAATCTAATTAACCACTTAGTTTATGAATTATATGGTTTAAATGATGAAGAAATTAAAATTATTGAAGAAAGTATTAAATAAAAATAATTTGAGATTATTATTAAATATGATATAACACTTTGTGATAGGATGTTTGAAAAGTTTGATGCATTGATAGGTGAAGATGATAAGATATCAAAGGATGATCTTATGAATGTCCTAAAGGAAGAGCTTATTGTTGTGTCTGTTTTTGATTTGATGATTATTTCTGCTGAAATCATTGAAAACAACAAATATGTTCAGAAATCCTATCAGGAAAAAAGCAAAAAGATTTATGTAGACTCTTTCATAAACAGAGTGAATGAAATAAGAAGCAATGATACTGTTTATGATGATTATTTCAATAGAGATGACTTTGTAGAAAAATTAAACAATTTAAAGGATATTTTTAAACTTGTTTCTAAAGACAGAAAGAACAAAAGTTCGATTATTAGTTTTGTGGTGTCCCTTTACACTACATTTGTGCTTGATGAGCCTATTCATCCTATTGGAACTCCTTTCCCTGGATCTTTAGAGGTTATAATGGAAAATGGAGTTTATTATTGTCCTGTTAAAGAGGCTAATATTGATACTCCAAATTCTGTATGCAGACTTTGTATAGCTGAACAGTTAGATTTTTAGGTGATAAAATGGTAGATGGAAAAACAAAAATATTAGGAGTTATTGGAGATCCTATTGAACACACTTTCTCTCCAGCTATGCATAATGCAGGACTTAATGAATTAGGTCTTAATTACATTTATCTTCCATTTCATGTTAAAGAGGAAAGATTAGGCGAATGCATTCAAGGTGCAAAAGCTATGGGGATAAAAGGTTTGAATGTAACCATACCTCATAAAAGCAATGTCATTAAACACCTTGATGATATCGATTCAGTAGCTTCAATGATTGGTGCAGTAAACACAATCCAATTCATTTATGATGAAGATAATGAATCATCTAATCAAGATAATGGCATCAATGTAAGAACTAAAGGATTCAACACTGATGGATATGGATGCGTCCGTGCAATTGAGGAAAAAACTTCAATAAAAGACAAGAAAGTTAGCATTACCGGTGCCGGCGGAGCAGCAAGGGCAGTAGCTTTTCAGATAGCAAACAGTGGAATTGATGAATTGTCAATATTGAACCGTAATCTAAGCAAGGCGCAATCTCTTGCAAATGATTTAAAGATTAATTTAGAAAGTATTGGCATTGATATAAGTATTAATGCTTATGATTTAGAAGAATTGAAAAGAGAACTCTCAGATTCAGACATATTTATAGATACAACACCTATCGGAATGTATCCGAATGTGGATGATAAGCCAGTGGCAAGTGCAGATATGCTTCATGAGGATCTTCTTGTAAATGATATTGTCTACACTCCTATGAAAACATCATTGATAAGGGAAGCTGAATTGGCTAATGCAGAAGTTGTTTATGGATATAAGATGCTATTGTATCAGGGAATCAGAAGCTTTGAAATCTGGTTAGGAAGAGAAGCTCCTGCAGATGTTATGGAAAATGCATTGTTGGATGTTTTAGGAATTTAATTGTTTTGGAAAAGGCATTGTTGGATGTTTTAGGAATTTAATTGTTTTGGAAAAGGCATTGTTGGATGTTTAGAATTTTTTTAATTTTTTTTAGTGATATTATGGATGATTTTCTATCAAATTTTATTTTGAAAGAGGATGAAAAGGAACTGTCCGATTCAAAGAAGGATGTTATGAAGTTCTTAAAGCAAATAGGTGTTGACACTCGTTTTGTAAGCTTCTTTGATGATGGGGACATTAAGCTTTATATAGAAAATCTTCGCTTTTCAAAGTTTTCCAAAAAAAGAAGAGAAACCTTCAACAGGCATTATTCTGATATAGAAGTGGTAAGGTCATCTCTTTTTCAAAAGATCTGTTCAAGGTCTTCAAAGACATTGGCGGAGTCCTTAAGCCCAAAGGAAAGGATTCTCATTCCAAGAATGGATAATGATTACAACAAGTTTTTATACATAGTAATCGAGCCATATTCAAGAAAATATGGTATAACTTTCATTGAATATGATGAAAATATCAGTGCAGATGACTTTGATTCTGTAATTTCTCCATTGAACCTGAATCAGGAAGTTAATCATATCTTGAATGATATATTTGATGGAAAGGGAATCGAATGGGACAGGAAATTTGATTTATCCAGCATATATGATATGGACTTAAGCAATAAGAACATTATATTTCCTTTTATCAATGTTCCCCAAGAGTGGATCAATGACTTTTTAGGCATTGAAAAGGAATATGAAATAGACTATGAAAATGAGGATATTGGAGAGTCATTCATGGGATTCCTGACTGAAATCAATCCCCAATTCAAGGAAAATGTATTGGCTGCATCTTCATTTTTGGAAACTCATCAAAAATAATTTTTACTTTTTTAATTAATTTTACTTATTTTTTAATATAATCGCTATTTTTCAAAATAAAATCAATATTTTCATTGTATTGAATAAATAAAGATTAAATCTAGTTAAATTTATAAATAACTTAGTTTAAACCTATCTTTAATAATATTTTTAAACCTAATATTAATTTTATCAGATAATTTAAATTTCAGGTAATTATAAATATCTGATATTATATAGTAATATTAGGTGAATAAAATGGTTTGTACAAGGTTGTATAAGGGGTTTCAAACTGTAGTTCCTGCAGAAATCAGGAAAGAGTTGGATTTGAGTTTGGATGATGTATTGGATTGGAGTACAGAAGATGGTAAAATGATTATAGAAATCAAAAGACAAAGACCAATAAGTGATTTATCTAAATTTGTAATCAAGGGAACAGGACCTACAAATGCTGTTGAATTAAAGAAAAAAGCTGGAAGAGGAGAACTATAATTGATTTTTATAGATAGCAGTTATTATATTGCCCGCTTAATCGAAGATGATAAGTTTCATAAAAGGGCCATTGAATTGGAACCACAACTAAACGAGAAAAGGTATATCAATAGCACTGTTTTAAATGAAACTTTAAATGCATTTGGAAGTAATGGCGGTGAAGAAATCAATGATCTTTTCATTTATTTGAATGAAATGAATGAAATTGTTTATTTGAAAGAAAAGGATTATGCTGAATCAGTTAAATTATCAGGATACTATAATTCCTCAATTAACTTTTCAGATTGCACTATTTTAGAATCAATGCAAAAGTTAGGAATCAATAAGATAGTTTCATTCGATAGTGATTTTTCTAAGATAAAAGGATTATCCGTTATAAAATAAGTAAATTTTTCTTTTTTCTTTTAAAAATAATAGAAAATTATTAAACATAGTTAAATAGAATAAATTATAGATAATATAAATAATTATTAATTCAAAATATTTTTGTGATTATATTAAGAGGTTTTAACATGGCAAATGAAATTACTGTGGAATTAAATGATGAGCAATTTGAAAGATATCAAATCATGGAAGAAAATGGATTAAGCGTAGGTGAAGCTATTGACTTGATTTTCTATTTACGTGACCATTATGGAGTTCGTAATGATCAGCTTCTTGAAGAAAGGCTTGAACAGTTAGTCATTAAAAAATCAAAATTAGAAGATGAAATGGAAAATACTGACAAGGATTTAACTCCAGAATTAGAAAAAGTAACTGCAGAAATGGATGTTATTAACAAATTAAAAGACACTGCATATGACTTTGAAGCTAAAGAGAAAATCTTGGAAAAAGAATATGCTGCTATTGATGACTCCTATGAAATGAAGGTTCAAGATCATAAGCGCGTAATCAAATGGGGTAAATTCTTCGACAGTATTTTATGATTTCCATTTTTAATCTTTTTCTTTTTTTCATTTTATTTTAAATTTTTTCTTAAATCCCTTATTTTTCTTTATTTTTAATTTAAACTATTTTAATCTATTTTTTCAAAATTTAATCATATGAGTTTTTTTATTATGATTTTTCAAATTTTAGATTCATAAGATAAGTTTTATATAATAAATTAAACTAATATTTTATTGAGTATTCATTATGGATTTTTTTATATAAAAACAATAAGAAAATTCAAATAAATTCAAAATTATTAAATCAATTAGGAGTGGATTTGTCTGACAAAATATATTATAATTACTGGTGGAGTAGTAAGTTCCATTGGAAAAGGAATTACCTCTGCATCCATTGGCCGTATATTACGTTCTTACGGCTTGAAGGTTGCAGCGATTAAGATTGACCCATACTTAAACTGGGATTCTGGTACTTTAAACCCATACCAACATGGAGAAGTGTTTGTCACTTATGACGGTATGGAAACTGATCTTGACTTAGGTCACTATGAAAGGTTCTTGGACGTAGAGCTTCCAGGAATATCAAACATCACTACCGGAAAAGTTTATCAATCTGTTATCAGCAAAGAAAGAAAAGGTGATTTCCTCGGAGCTTGCGTTCAAATTATCCCGCATATCACAAACGAAATCAAAGAGATGGTACGTGAAATCTCTGCTAAGGATGACTATGATGTCGTTTTGGTAGAGCTTGGAGGTACTGTAGGGGATATTGAAAGCCAACCATTCCTTGAGGCATTAAGACAATTGAGAAATGAGGAAGGCTCTGAAAACGTAATGTTTGTACACGTAACATTCGTTCCTTACTTGGAAGCTGCCGGTGAATTCAAGACAAAACCAACTCAACACTCTTCAAAAGAACTTAGAAGCATGGGTATCAACCCTAACATGATTGTTTTAAGAAGTCAAAAGCCTATTGACGATGACTTGAAGAGAAAAATCGCTCACTTCTGTGATGTCGAATTTGATGCTGTTGTAAACACTCCTGATGCTCAAACAATCTATGAAGTTCCATTAGTGTTGGATAGGGAAAACGCTGGCCAGTACATTTCCAACAGAATTAATTTAGGAATTGATTTTGAAAATGACAAGAATACTCTACATGAATGGGCAGAAATTGTGGATTCACTTAAGATTCAAGATCCAGTGGTTACCATTGGTATCGTAGGAAAATATGTGGAATTGGAAGACGCTTATATCAGTATCAGAGAATCCTTGCACCACGCAGCAGCGAAAATTGGCGCTAAAATGAAAATTGTATACCTTTCATCTGATGTGGATGTGGAAAATGAAGATGAATTGAATGCTTTCCATGAAGAGCTTTCAAAGCTTGATGGTATTCTCATTCCTGGAGGATTTGGAGACCGTGGTGTAGAAGGTAAGTTAAGTGCTGTTGACTATGCAATTGAAAATGAAGTTCCTATTTTCGGTATCTGTTTAGGTATGCAATGTATGGTAATTCAATTTGCAAGAAGAATCGGAATGGACGGTGCAAACAGCAGTGAATTCAAAGATGACCTCAAATACCCAGTTATTGACATGATGGAAGAGCAAAAGAAAATCAAGAACATGGGCGGAACCATGCGTTTAGGTGCTTATGACTGTAAATTGATTGACGGCACCAGAACCAAAGAGGCATATGGTGAAGACTTCATTCAGGAAAGACATAGACACAGATATGAATACAATAACGAATACAGAGATGTATTGACTGAAAACGGTCTTGTCATTGCAGGAACAACTCCAGATGACTTCTTGGTTGAAATTGTTGAATTGCCTGACCATCCTTGGTTTATCGGATGTCAATTCCATCCAGAGTTCAAGTCAAGACCAAACAATGCACACCCATTGTTTGCTTCATTTGTAAAGGCATCTTTTGAAAACAAAGAAGAATAATTTTATTCTTTCTTTTTTATTCTATTTTTCTATTTTTTCTAATTTTATAGATTTTAATTATTTTTATACTATTTTTTCTATTTTAACTATTTTTCTAATTTTAATCTATTTATTCTATTTTTCTATTTTTAATAAATCTTTAATTTTTTTAACCATTATGATTTTACACAATTGTGATTTTGTGTAATTGTGCAATTAATATTTTTATTTTTTTCGCATTTCAAATCATTTTATATTGAATTAAGACCTATTTAGTAACATATTCATTAAAAAAATTATTAAAGGGGATTATATGAGCGAAATAAGTAAAAACAATAAAGAAATTGGAAAAACAATAGCTACAAAGGTTCCGATAAACATACATAATCAATTGATTAATCTAATAGAAAACGGCGATTACTTAAGCATTTCAGATTTTTTAAGGGAAGCAATACGAGAGCAGCTTAAGACATATAAGGTTGCCAATTTCAGGGAGATCAATTATTTTGATGCAAAAAAGGAAGTTCTAAGCTATTTTATAAGATATAATGATTGCTTTTTAGATGAGATAGCTATTGATTTGGAGCTGGATTTTGAATTGGTTTTAAACATCCTCAATGATCTTATACAGGAAGGTAGAATTGTCAAGATTTCAAATGAGGAACTCTTGGAAAAAAGAGGAATTGACAATCCAGAATCATATCACTCAAAAAATAACAATAGTGTCTATAAGATTGAGGGAAAGCGATTGATTGTTGAATCAAGATCCAAGGATTACGAATTCATCAGCATAAGGCACAATATGGATTACAACTCAATTTTTAAAAATAATGGTGCTGTAGTTGAAAACGCTTCTGTAATCTTGTCTGAAGCTTATTCATTTATTAAATAGATTTTTTAAATTTCCTATAACTTTTTTTATTTTTTTTAAATTTTTTTATTTCCATTTTGATTAAAATTTTTTAATTAACTTATAATTAATGATTTGCTTTTATTTTTTCAATTTAATCTCAATTTATACTTTAAAAATAATATAACAATTAATTTGTACTTGTTTTTCTATAAAAACTGTTATACTTAAATATAATGAAAAAATAATATTCAATTGTCTTATAAAAACAATTTAAATAAATTAGATTGCTTTTTTAAGATTGATAGTATAAATTGGAGGTTTCCTCTTGTATGCTTGTATTTTTATTGGGAATATTCTGGATTCATTAATAAATCATTCATTTAACAGTTCACATCTTTTGATCAATTCATGTCAAATACATTTGTTCGTAATACTATTAATTCTATTGATTGCTGATTATTATGATTTGAAATTTGGAATTATTCCTAATAAATTAAGCTTAATTCTATTGATTTATGCTTTACTCTTTGATTTAATCTTAAGCATATGTTTTAGCAATCCTTTAATTTTAATATTTTCAATGGCTTTAACGGCTTTAATAACACTTATTTCATTTATCTTATGGCATATCGGCTTTTGGGGAGGTGGAGACTTTAAGCTTTTCATTGGTTTGTCTTTGGCATTATCCTTTTTGGACTTGAATCATTTCAATATAAATTATTTCCACAATTTGGATTTAGCAATCCTAAATCAATTCATCTTTTATCCAAAGATGATCTCAATACTTCTAAATGGCATTCTAATAGCTTTAGCATTTATTATCCTATTTGTCATTTACAATCTAATTAGAGAAAAAAAGTTAAAATATTATTCAAAATTATCTATTTTGGATTTTAGATTAGCATTTAAGCAATTAACATATAAAACTGTTTACATTGAAAGTTTAGAAGAAGGCATGGTGTTGAATGAATATTTCTTTAAAAGTCAAATTGCATTTGATAGGATAAATGATGAAATGAATAAAAGCAATTCAAAAATTAATTTAAATGCAATTAAAGTGGAGGATATTTATTGTTTCTCTTCATTAAACAGTATGGGATTGACTAGAGAAGATATAAAATTAATAAAAGCATTATACAAAATGGATCTGATCAAGAGTCCTAAGTTTAAAATCAAGATTGAGATTCCATTCATGCCATTCATTACACTTGGATATATGGCTTTTTTAATCTTTGGAGATTTCATATCCATTATTTCAGGATTTATAAAGATAATGCTTTAGTATGAAATAAGTTTTTTGCAGGTTAAACTTTTAAAGAATTTCAGGAAATGATGAGAAATATGATTTTAGACAATAAAGGCCAATTATCACTTGAATACGTATTAAGTTCCATGATAGTGATATTAATTATCACCTTGATTTCTGTTCCAATTCTATTGGCTGCAATGGATTATTCAAATGATATTATAGATGCAATCAACGCTAAAAGCGAATTGTCTAAAATAACCGATGCCATTGACTTTTGCTATGCATCTGGAAAGGGATCAAAAAGAATTGTATATGTTGATTTAAATCGAAATGTGGATATTAGACTTTATAATGATGGCAATAAAGGGTTTGCATCAATTGATTTGAATCTATCAGATAATTCAAAAGAAATCACCAGCTCTTTTGATTATAATGGTTTAAATGAAAATATTCATTTATCAAAGGGCTTTAATAAAATTACAGTAATATGGGATGAGGATTCAAATATGATTGAAGTGAACAGATTAATTTAATTTCTCTAATTTTTTTCAAATTCTCTTTTTTAATTTTAAAAAATACTCTTTTCATAAAATATATAAATTAAGTTTTTTATATATAATAAGTAGAATAATAATTCTTAATTTTAAAATATTTATAATAAAATTGTTTAAAATCTTAAATAAATTTAGTTATTTTCTTTTATTTTAAAAATTAGGACTTATTTTAATGTAATATTTGTTTATAAATTTATTTAATTAATTAAAACTGAATTAAGATAAATTTATATCTAAAATCGTTAAAAGAGTTGATTATGATGGATTTAATTACTGGAATTATATATATTATCCTATTCCTTATAATTATGGTATTTGCCTTTTCCATGGGAATTTTATCCCCATATGTTGGTAGAAAGGAAATTGTGTCCATAGTTATAATCGGATTTGTTCTTGGCGCTATCGGAGGATACTTCTTCATTGACCCTATTTATGAGGAAAGCCCATATATTATAGGTAATGCTCAAGGACTGTTTACATTGGATAGTGAAGTGATTAATCTGAACATTCCATCAACTTCTAACATTAGTGATGTAACCAATAAGATTAGCAATCTAAATGGGGTAAATTCAGTTTCCACAAACGGTTTTGAGCTGAAAACAGGTTTCATTAAGAACAGCACCAAAATTTATGTGGAAAATCATTTAAGGGCTGATCCTGAGATTGAAACATTTAAGGTAACCAACAATTCCGTTTCAGTAGACTTAAAAAATCCTGCAAGTTCAACCACTACGCTAGGATCTCTTGTAAATTGGCTAAGCAATAGGGCAGGAGTAGGGTCTGAATTCGCATTTGTTCATATTCAAGTGAGTGTAAATGCAAATGATGTGGTAGACGTTAGGGATTATTTAAATGAAAGCGATTATAATATAATCTCTATAGAAGGACCTGTACAAAATACAGTTCATTATTTTGAAGACCATTTGGCTCCAACTTATGTGGTAATGTTTATTACAGGACTTGTAGGAGTGGCTGTAGCTATTGCAGGAGTCTTTGTTGAACCTTTAACCAAATTTACTAGAAGATTTAAGAAAGACCAGTCTGAAAAATTAAGAAGCAGAAGACGAAGGAGACGTTAATTAGTTTTATTTAAGGGGTGATGATATGACTAAATTCTGTCCAGAATGTGGGTTTGAACAACATAATGACAATAATCGTTATTGTTCCAATTGCGGCTTTGACTTTTCTAAATTGGAAAGCGATATCAAATCACAAGAATCTGACAATTCAAGTGTTGTTGTACCTATAAGTTCAGATGATAGTCCTGTATCCAAACCTAAAGTTCCTGATTCTAGTACTTCTACAAGCACTAAAAGTCCTGATGGTTCTAGTCCTAAAAAAACCATTAGCTCTGCTGGTTCTAGTGCAAAGACTGCAAAGCCTAATAGGCCAAAATCAACAAATAACGATTTTTTATCTAATTTAACTTTCAATAAATGCTTTTTAGCCTTTGCTGTTCTATTGATACTATTGGCCGTTATAGGCATGTTAAGTCAAGCTACTCAAACAGAGCCTTACTCTGATGATGGATTGACATCATTTATGGAAAGGTCAAGCAGTTATGGATTATCTGATTTTATTGAAGATTCCAATAATGGTTATGATGATCCTAGTTATGAATATTTAAGTTATAGTGGACACGACGATTCTGCAAACTTTATCGAAAATTGAAATCTAATTACTTTTTTTATTACTTAATTAATGGTGTAAATTATGAAATCTGCTGTTTTATTTTCAGGTGGAAAGGATAGTGTAATGGCTTTAAATTATGCCCTTAATAAGGGGGATGATGTTAAATATCTTCTCTCAATCAAGTCCCAAAATGATGAATCCTATATGTTTCATGTTCCAAACATCCATTTAACAGATTTGCAGGCAGCTGCTATAGGAATTCCTATAATTGAAGTGACAACTGCTGGAGTGAAGGAAGAGGAGCTTGAAGACTTAAAGGAAGGATTCAATCAATTGAAAAGCCTTGGAATTGAAGCTATTTACACAGGCGCATTGTTTTCCACTTATCAAAAATCAAGAATAGAAAGATTGGCAGATGAGATTGGGATTGAAGCCATTTCACCATATTGGCATGCAGATCCAAAGGAATATATGGATTTGGTGATTGATTCTGGCTTTAAGGTTATTATAAGCGGTGTTTTTGCTGATGGGCTTGATGAGTCATGGTTAGGAAGGCTAATTGACAAGGAATCATTGGCAGAACTTGAGAAAATCAGTGAAAAGACATATATCCATCTTGCTTTTGAAGGTGGAGAAGCTGAAACATTGGTTATAGATGGGCCTATCTTTAAAAAAAGGATTGAAATATTAGATGCAGATATAGATTGGCATCATGATAGCGGCACATACAATATAACTGATGCCTGTGTGGTTGATAAGGAATAATTGCAAAATAATTGAAAAGCAAATTGTAGTTGATTGATATTGAATAATTGCAAATATTTATATTAAACAATGTTTATTTATGTGTATAGTTAATGGGGGTTATTGATATGGCAAAAGGTTTTAAAAAAAGCATTTTAACTATTTCACTTATTTTAATGATTCTTTTTTCAGCAGTGTTGATCATTGATTCCATTTCTGCTGAAGACAATGTGCCAAAGGGCTTTGAAACTTATTATATGAGAGGATATGGATTTAATGTTCCAAGTTCCTACAAATTGGTTAATGAAGGATGGGATGAAGTTAACCATTTGAATTACATGAACTTCCAAAAGGGCAAGAATTTTGTAAACATAAGTTTGGAAAGGCATTCATCAAGTTTCAATAAGAATGTAATGGATGGGTTCAGTTCATTTAAGTTGAATGATGAAAAGCTGTATAAGACTTCAATCTCAGGAATCACTGGATTTTACAATAAAAGAAATAAAGTTAAAACATTTGTTTTCGCATCAGAAGACGATATGATCTATTTGCACATTAAAGGGCCAAGTGTTACCAATGTGGTTTCATCTATAGACCAAAGGGATTATAGGCCTTATCATAGCAATGAATATGATTTCGATGATGATGCATATTACGAATCTGATGCTTATGATGACTCTTTTGACGATTCCTTTGATGATGCATCATATTATAATTATAGATGGTAAAAATAATTTTTACCAATCTTTTTTAAAACAAGTTTACTTTTTTTATTTAATTTAATAGAAGCAATTTTTTTCATTCCATTATAAGATAAAAATTAATTTATTTTAATAGACTACTTTATAGTCTATTTTATTCTTTTCTCTTTTTTCAGAATCCATTTTAACAAGGTCAAAGATCAATTTATCCTCTGTTAACCTTTCCCACATTTTATAAATCTTTTTAAGGAAATCCTCATCCAAATCCATTTTATCAACTATTATTGGACATTGGTAAGTCATGTCATCCATATCATAAATCAATTGCAGATTGTTGTCCTTATCGAAATGTGGGCTAAGAGGGAAAGACCTGCATTGAATTGGCCTTAATCTTCTATTGCAGTGTGGCGGATTGGTGCATTTTATATAATAGACTTCCCCATCCCAAGAGTCAGGATATTCAATCTCATCAGTTGTTTCATAGAACATCTCAAACCAATCAGACTCGTTTTCAAGCATCTCCTCTTCACCAGGAAGCAAATACAATACCATCTCTTCCAGCACATCATTTCTTTCACCATTTTCAACAGTGCAGCAAATGGAATCGCATAATTCTCCACAATTGAACTTGCCTAATGGAGATGCATTATTGGTTATATTATATATTTTCAAATAATCCTTTTTTCTTATTGAAGATTTCATTTTTTTCACATTATGCCATTTATTTTAGAAATATCATTTTTTAATTTTTCATTAATATTTTTGTATCCTTTTAATAAAAACTTATTGTTTATAGGAATTTCTTTATAGGTAAGATATTTTTTTTAAAAAACAATTTTAAAGGCTTCTTTTATTAAAAAACAGGAACTGACATCATTACATAAATTCTCAATTTTTTGAAAAAATTAGTTATTTTCTTTATAAATCTTTCGATTATGTAAAAAATAGATTACATTTATATACTAGTTCAACAAAATAAGATTATGAATTTATAAGAGGTGATAAAATGCATAAAAGAATTCTAGCTATATGCGTTGCCATATTTTTGGCATTAGCTGTTATTCCAACTGGATTTGCAGACAATTCAGATCAAGTTGTAATAACCTATGGTGAAACTGCATATATGAATCAGCAATATAAATCAATTGTTGACAACTATTTTGCAGGAAAAACTAATGTGAACATAAATGATATAGATTCAAAAGTGATCACTGCTGGAGATGTAAACAAGATTTCCGGTGGTTTCTCAGGAAAGCAATACAATTCAAATCAAATATTTTCCTCTGCACTTCTTGACTTGAACCAAAATGGGGAAATTACTGTAGAGGTAGATAACTCAATTACCACAATCACTCCTGAAATGTACATGTCAGCACTTAAGTCTGCAGGTATTCAAGGAGGGCATGTCTACGTAACAAGCCCAGTAAGCGCTACCGGTGAATCCGCTCTTGCAGGCATTATGGATTGTTATGAGGAAGCTACTGATGTAGAAATTCCAGATAATGTTAAAGAGGCAGCAAATCAAGAGATTGCTACTCAAGCGGAAATCCTAAACAATTCAAATGTTAGTGCTGATGACTTGAATAAATTAGTGGATGATGTTAAGGAAAAGGTGAATGAGGAAGGCATTACCGATCATGCAACCATTGTAAACATTATCAATGATTACAGTACAACATACAATATCAACATATCCGATAATGATATTGAAAACCTTGCATATACCATTGAACAAGTTCAGTCTGTTCAAGATGATGCAAATGCCTACAAAGAGCAAATCAGCGATTTTGTTGATAGTTCCTCTTCTGGCAATGGATTTTCCTTAGATGGATTGTTCAATAGCATATTAAGCATTTTTAATTTCAATATTTAAAATAATTCAGTGATCTTTATTCACTAAAATTATTTTTCTTTTTTATTTTTTTATTTTAAATTACAATAATTATTTAAGAATTATTTTTCTTATTTTGTTTAAATTTCATTATTTCTTCTTTTTTATTTTAAAATATTGCTATTTTTATAGAAAATCTTAAAAAAAATATCAAAAATTATTTATTGCTAATTTTATAAACTATTATTAATTAATTCAGATAATCTAATAAATCCTGGATTTATTATTTTATTGAATTAAGGAGGAATTAAAATGAAATTTAATAGGATTGCAATTATAGCTATTTTGGCAATTTTAACTGTTGTTTTAGCAGGTTCTGCATCCGCATTTGATTTAGGTTTTTTAGGCGGCGGTGACAGCGAAGCTCAACAAATAACTGTAGGCGGTATTGACTTTAACATACCTGCTGGTTTTACTGAAAACGAAGATTACAAGATGGATAATGAAAAAAGCAACTCCACCACTGGAGTTGACTATACCATGTCTGCTGCTGGCTTTGAAGATGATAAAAAAGAAAAAGCAATCTATATATTGGTTGGAGATTATAGAGATTATAATGTAACTGATCAAGTTATCGAATATGTTTTAGATGGCATGGACTATGAAAAGAAAACCATTAATGGTCATGACGGTTATTTGGTTCAACAAAACACTACCGACAGTTCCTCTTTAATGGCAACTGAACAACCAGTGTACATGTTCGTTTATGAAGAAAATGGTGATCTCGTATTCATTGGTGCAACTGATGAATCATATTTCGGTGATGTAATAATCGAATAGTTTAATTTACCTTTTCTTTTTTATTTTATTTTTTTCACTTATTCTTAGCTTATTTTAATTATTTTTCACTTATTTTTTAATTTATTTTCTTATGTTATGATATTCAAATAATTTTTATAAAACTTTATAATGTATTATAAATATATAATTACTTAATTGGGTTACATATCCATTCTTATTCAATCTAAAATCCATAAAAAATCGAATTGAAAATACAATTAATTAAAATAAAAATATGTTTAATATTTTTAATACTTATTATTTTAAAATGCATTTTAAATAATCATGTAATCATTTATTTTAATTGTCTGTGAGATGTTACAATGAAGAGGTTTATTGCTATAGATGGGCTTGATGGTTCTGGTAAAGATACACAAGCTAGACTCATAAAAGAGAAATATGAAAAGGAAGGAACTGTCATCATTCGTTCTCATCCAACATCAGACAACTTTTTTGGCCGTAATTCAAAGGCTGCTCTCGAAAGAGGTGGAAAGCTTAATAAGATTATAGCTACATTATGCTATGGGGCAGATGCAATAAGATCTGTAATAAAGTATTATGGAAAGGCGGATACTGTTATCTTTGTAAGATATACTTTAGCTGTTTCTTACTTGAACAAGGCAATTTCTGTTCCTGTTTACAAGATTGTATGCTTTGCACTTCCTGTTTCTGAATATTTCTTCTATTTGGATGTTTCTCCTGAAAAATTGGTTGAACGTGTTCAAAAGAGAAATGAAAAAGAGGAAATGTTTGAAAATTACGAATCTTTTGTAAAGGTAAGGCAAAAGGCAGAGCCTGTTTTATACAATTGGCATGTAATTCAGGCAGATGATTCACTAGATGAAATATTTGAAAGAATAGAGACTATTTTAGATGATTTGGATTCAAAGCTATTGAATGAACCTAAAAAATTAGAAAAAAGAAAAAATAGTTTAATTAAATAGTCAAAATAGTTAAAAAAAGTTTTTAAAAAAGTTAATAAAAATTTATAAAAAAAATGAATAAAATGGATTTAATCCATTTCTTTTTCTACAAATTCAGCAACTCTTTCTTTAAACTCTTCAAGAGAGCATTCATTTTCAATTAAGTAATCGGTAGTGGACACTACATCTCCAATTCCGAAACCTAATTCCCTGTTCTCTCTTACCATGAATTCATCAAAATCAGTTGTGTCATCTTCTCTTCCTCTTAAAGAGATTCTTTCAAATCTGGTACGAGGGCTAGCATAAATTGATACAGAGATAAAGTTATCAAAGTTTTCCTTAAAGAGTTCAATTTCATATGGGCTTCTGATTCCATCCACTAAAATGGTTTTGATGTCTCCTTTTTCTTCTAAAAGTTGTTTTATTTTTTCAACAGTTAATTCAGCAACGATATATTGTCCAAATTCCTCTCTTAAGGTTCTTGCTGTTGTACCTGTGTCTTCTCCTCTTTCTGCAGCCTTTTCTCTAATGATGTCTCCCATGCTAACTACAAGTGCGCCTTTTTCCTTTGCTGTGTCAAAGAAAATGCTTTTTCCAGATCCTTGTAAACCGGTTACTCCTATTACTTTCATCATAATCCCATTAAATTATTATTTTTAAATTTCATTGTAAATTTTTGTTATAAGAAAAGTATATGTATATTTTTAATTATTATTAAATTTATCTTAAATTTATATTCAATATGTCTTAAATCATGTTAAAATTTAGAAATAGATTAGAATAAATTAAAAAAATTAAATTAAATTAAGAAAATTATTTTAATTTAATAGCAGCCAATGAATCTTTTAGATTTTGTTCATTGGAGAAATTATTGACTATGTTTTCTAAAAATTCCTTGTCATCTGCTTTTCCAGATGCCTTGAATTCATTAGCTATTTCAGTCATCAATGGAACTGCCCTTACAACATTATCCACAATGGATATAGTAGACATTTTAGCTGTTCTTGAGAGAGGATTCAAGTCAATGCATATGATCTTTTTGCCGTTTTGAACCAATACTTCTGCCCTATCACCATCTTCAAGAGGAACAAGCATAACATCCGCTATGTAACTGCCTTCCTTGCTTGCAGTTGCTCTTGGACTGTTAAGATTGTCGATATAAGCCAATTCCTCATCATTTGTTCCAAGAATGTCTTCCCAACCTCTTTCCTTAAACATTCTTGTAATGATTTCAACACGTTCAGGAGTCCTATAAAATAGATTGATTTCAATTTTTGAATCAGTTGCCTTTGCAAGCTCTATGATTTCATCAATGGCCAGTGCAGTTGTATTTCCATTCACTGACAAGACAGGATTTTCAGCAAGCAATATTGTTGCAACAGCCGCTTCACATGCCTTTTTAGCGGTTTCAGTTGTTTTCTCTCCAATCAAGTAATCGAATGTTTCACCTCTTCCATGGGCAATCATGCCGGAATCTGCCAAATATCCTTCCTTAAAGGCATTTTTTACTTTATCTCTTAATAATAATGATTTATAACGTGGATGAGTTTTAGGTATCATATTTAATACTATAGTTAAATTGATTAATAAAATTATAGTTTAATAAAATTATAGTTAATAAAATTATAGTTAATAAAATTATAGTTAAAATAGATTTTTGTAATGAATTTTGGTAGTGAAATTAGTTTAAAAATATAATTGTATTCTATTTATATGATAAATTATAAACTATAATTAATTGTTAATTATTTGATTGTTTTATGAATTTAATTGAAATTTTTAAAAATTTTTAAAAGATCTATGGAGAAATATTTATGGATGAAAGAGTTGAAAATCCAGAACTTAAGGAAATCATGAAAACCAGACCTGAAGAAATGACTGAAGAGCAATTGGAAGCTTTTGTAGATGCATTTATGGAAGCTACCTTTATCATTCCAGCCGAATTGAATTCAGATGCTGAAGCTCTTGAAGGAAAAACCGATGAGGAAATAGCTTTAGATGAAGAGATTGACCTTGAAATCATGAGACTTGAAGATGAGGATGGAAATGTTCTCTTCCCAATTTACACTGATGATGATGAGCTTGAAAAATTAGCTGAAGAAGAGGATTTTGACATTTTTGGTTTAGTTATTTCAGCTGAAGACCTTGCTATGCTACTCTCTGATATTGAGGATGATGATTTTGATGGTGTTGTAATCAATCCATTCCATGAAAATGCTGTAGAGCTTCCTTTAGAAGCTATTATTGAACTTTATGACTTTGAGGAATGTGATGACCCTGATTGTGATGACCCAAGTCATAATCACTAATAAAACATTAAAGAAATGTTATTTAGCAGATTTAGAAGAAAAAACAATGATCTAATGGTTAAGAAACCATCTGAAGAAGTATTGAAAGCCCATAATGATGCTGAAGTCATCATTAAGGAGAATAATATAGACAGATTCCTTTTAAACATGTTTATGGATAAGAAAGGAATCAATAAGTTCTATACCACTCCAGAGCTTGTAAACGAGTTCTTGAATTCAGATTGGTTCTTGAACCTTGAATTAAAGTGCCTTCTTCAAATTAATGATGAATCAAAAAGAATTCGCACTAATGCTTATTTAACTAAAAAAGATTTAATATTCAAAGATAAGGAAAATATAACAATAAGTATGGCTAATATCCTAGATTATAAAATTAATGGAAAAAAAGTAGATATAATCTGTGATGATGCCAACTATAAAGTCATGTTTACAAATAAGAACTTGGCGAAGCTGTTTTTTGATTATATCTCAAGATAACTCTTTTTTATATTTCAGATACTCTTTTTTTATATCTCAAGATAATCCTAGTCATTTGTTTCATTATGGAAATAGTCATAAACATTTGATGCTGCTTTTTCACTCATTCCATTAACTTCTTTTAACTCATCTATACTTGCATTTTTAATGGCTTCTAAATCTCCAAAATGTCTTAAGAGCTCTATTTTTCTTTTTTTGCCTATGCCAACAATATTGTCCAACGGTGATTCCTCAATCTTTTTGGACCTTAATTTCCTATGATATGTAACTGCAAACCTATGAGATTCATCCCTAACTTGCTGGAGCAAATGAAGTGCTTCATTGTCCTGAGGAATTCTTATTGGAAAACTGCTGTTTGGAATATAAATTTCTTCAAATTCCTTTGCAAGACCGATTATAGGTATATGTGTAAGATTATATTCTTTCAATACATCAACAGCCATGCCTAATTGTCCTTTTCCACCATCGATTACGATAAGATTTGGCTCTTCCCCTAATTTTAATGGAACGATTCTTTCAGTTTCTGCCTCGTTCTTTTTCAGGTGTTCTTCATTGATTCTTATCTTTTCGTAATGTTCCTTAAGTGGCTTCAATCTTCTCTCAAGAAGTTCCTGCATCATAGCAAAATCGTTAGGGCCAGGAGTGTTCATCTTGAATTTCTTATATTGCTTCTTATTTGGCTTTCCATCCAAGAATGAAACCTTGGATCCGACAGCCAGTTTTCCTGAAATGTTTGAAATGTCGTATCCTTCAATAACTCTTGGAAGCTTTTCAAGCTTGAGATACTTCTTAAGCTCAATCATGGAGTTTTCCATCTTTTGCTTTTGATTCTTTATGATGTCAGCATTTTTTCCTGCCATTCTAACTAATCTGAGCTTGTTTCCTTTCTGAGGGACTTTTATAGACACCTTGTTTCCCCTTAGGTCACTTAGCCATTCTTCAATAAGCTTGTCATCAGGTATCTCCTCTTCGATTAAAATCTCTTTTGGTATATGCCTATTTATTCCATAGAATTGCTTGATGAATGCGGAAATGACCTCATCAGAGGTTGTGTGCTGGGAACCATCCATTAGGAAATCGTCTTTTCCAATGATTTTGCCGTTTCTGATATTCATAACCACTACAACAGCATTTTGAGTGGTGTATGAGATTGCAATTATGTCTTGGTCAAGCTCATTGTTCAATTCAACGAATTGCTTGTTCATCACTTCCTCAATTGAACTGATTTGGTCCCTTATGACCGCTGCCTTTTCAAATTCCTGATTTTTTGCAGCTTCTTTCATTTCAGATTCAAGGTCCTTGATGATCTTATTGTACTTTCCTTGGAAGAAGAGGTCTATCTTCTTGATATGCTCATGATATTCCTCTTTTGAAATGCTTCCGTTACAAGGAGCGTAACATAAGTCAATCTGACTGTTCAAGCATGGACCATCCATTCTTTTGCAGGTTCTTATCCTAAATAACTGCTTTAGGAACTTTACGGTTTGCCTTACAGCAGTCACATCTGTAAAAGGGCCGTAGTATGAACCTTTTTTGCCAATATCCCTTGTAATGACTATCTTTGGAAAATCCTCATCTGTTATCTTGACATAAGGGTACCTTTTGTCATCCTTTAAGCTGATGTTATATCTTGGCCTATGCTTTTTGATTAGATTGGCTTCTAGAATAAGTGCCTCTTTTTCTGTATTTGTTACAATGTATTCGAGGCTATTGAAATGACTCATCAGGACTTGAGTCTTAGGCCTATCAAGGTTTTTTTGAAAATAGGATCTCACTCTGCTTCTAAGAGATTTTGATTTGCCCACATAGATTATTTCCTCATTCTTGTCCTTCATTATGTATATTCCAGGCTTTCTAGGAAGTTCATCTGGTGAGTTTACTTTAGTTGACATTTTTATACCTTGATAATTTTATTGAAAATTTTTTTAATTTTTATTTAGTCTTGATTTTTTAATAATTTGTTAATTGTTATACTAATAATATTTTTAATTATTCTTAACTTATAATAATTTTTATTTTTTATAAATCTTTGCTTTAAAATACTTTATTTTTTACATTATTTTTTTTACAGTTTTAATTGAAAAATTATATATTAATTGAAAACATATAAATATATGTTTAAATTTAAAAAAAGGGGGAATCATATGGAAAAATCTGCTTTTAGCACTTTAGAAAAAATTTTTTTGATTATAGTTTCATTCATTCCTTTTCTAAATGGGATGACTTTTGTTTATATGGGATCAAAGGAATCCAATAAGAACTGGATTATTGAAGGTTTAGTGTATGAATTGCCTTGGTTTTTGCAATTTTTATTTGCTTTTAATGAGGGCATTTCAACTACAATTGCAAGTTTTGGGATATTGTTCATGTTAATTTGTCTTTTAAGGACATTATATGTATCTTATACCTATAAGAAAGAGATGGGCAGTTCTACAGAAATGAGGAAAAGATCAAGTTCATTTTGGATGGTATTTTCATTGATCATGTTCTTGAACGGTATAGGATTAATTATTGTAGGATATAAAAGAAATGTTCAAAGATGGGTTATAGAAGGTGCATTGTTTGAGTTCCTTTGGATTCTATATCTAATAATATATGGTATTGCCAATGGGGTAATAGATTTCTTCATTGCAATAGCTGTAATTGGGTGGATCTTGTCAATTGCAAGAACAATCATGATTTACTTTGAGGAAAAGAGAATGGATAATGCGGTGTTTACCACATCACCTCAACCTGTAGTAAGTGCACCGACACCTAAAGTGAGTCCGAAGCCAGTTGAAAACGCTGTAGTGGATATTATTCCTGAGTTTAAATCCTATAAGTATGAGATTGATAATCTAAAGCAAGCTTTTGATAAAAAAGAAGACAATATAACTGGATTAATCAATAAACGGTTTGAAAGTGGTGAATTAAGTCATAATCGTTTCATGTCAGTCATAGATAGTTGCCATAAGCTATTCTATCATCAATCTGATTCAGCTACAAGCATTATTGAGATGGCTCCAGAATACAGTGAAAGATTAGATGAAACTGTTAAAGGCAAAATAAGCATTATGGAATCAATCAATGATGAGATGAATAATCTTATAGAAGAACTCATTATCCATGATGGTGATAATGAAAAATCAGATGAGGACCTACAGGAATTGTTCTCAAATATGGATAATTTGATAAATTCAGTAAAGGATTATAAATAATCATATCTTTTACCATCTTTTTTTTTTAAAAAATAGTATTTCCTAATCATTTAAATTATCCTTTTTCAAATTATCGTTTAAATTTTTTATTTCTTGTTTTAATTCTTTATTTAACTCTTTTAACTCATTTAATTCTTTTTTAAGAGACTCTACATCATTATCTATTTTATCCACTTTGGCGTGAACTTCATTTAGATTCTTCTTATTGAAACTCAAATCCTCTTTTAAAAGTTCAATATTATCGTCATGTTCGGTAATGTTGAAGTCTTCATTGATCAATACCCTTCTTGCAAAGTATGATGCAATAGCTCCTGTAACTGTACTGAATATCAACACTCCCACAATCAGGATAATTAAACCTATCATCTTTCCAACTCCGGATTGAGGCAAGATGTCACCGTAACCTACGGTTGTGATTGTTGAAAGAACAAACCAAAGGCTGTCAAACAAGCTGTTTATGCTTGGGTCAAATAGGTATAATCCAAGAGTTGATGCAAGTACAACAAGAAGGGTTATGCCGAATATCTCATCCAAATGAGTCTTCTTTAGGAAAACGTCGATTGTTTCAAAGAATTGTGAAAACAGCGCTATTACCTTAATGAATTTCAATACTCTAAGCAATCTTAAGAAACGTGTATAGTTCAATACAAATGGGAGCATTATCAAGTCAAATGGTATTGCAGCTATAAGCTCTGTCCAGTTCTTTAGGAAAAACTGCTTCTTATTGTCTGAATCCATTAGTCGAGTAAAAAACTCAATAAGCAAGATTATGCATAAGACGGTATCAAAGACAACTATGCTATAGTACATCTCTCCAACATCGGAGATCAATGTTAGTGTAATCAAGATCAAATCGATTACTATTAATATTGATAAAAAGAAATTAAACCTATTATTTTGATATAAACCCATAGTATGCCTCTGATATTTTATTGAAAAAATAAGATTTTTTTATTCTTAATTAAAGTTTTTATCTTATTCATTATAAATTTATTCAATCTTTTAAGAAATATTTAAGATATTTAAGAAATATTTAGGAAAATTAAAGAATTTTTAAGAAACGCTATAGAAAATCATTGTTGTTTTTGATGAAATTTAAAAAAAGTATACATTTTTGAAAAATAAATACAAAACCTTATATACTAAAAATATTAAAGTAACTTTAGGATATGAAAATATCCTGCAAATACATTAGAAACTATAAACTAAAACTATTAGAAACTAAAAGTTTAATTAAATATTTAATTAAAAATTTAAAGAAATAAAGAATAATTTGAAAAAGTTGTAGGTGGGGGTTATGACACGAACTATTTTTTCAAAGATTACAAGCTCTTTATGGGTCTTGACTTCCTTTATTCCATTGTTTAATGGTTTAGGATTTGTATATATAGGAAACAAGTATGGAAACACCAACTGGTTTATTGAAGGTTTGTTATATGAAGTTCCTTGGCTTCTTGGTATTATGACAATGCCAAATCTTGGAGTTGCAACATTATTTTTCACAATTGCAAGTTTAGCGTCATTTGTATCAATTATCAGAAGCGTTATGGTAGATTTTACTCTTCAAAAACAGCTCGACCAATCAAATCTAATTGAAAAGAGCATTGAAGAGAAAGTGAATGATGTCATTGATTCATTATGGGTTTTGATTTCCTTTATCCCAATATTGAATGGTGTTGGATTAGCTTATAAAGGAAAGACAAGTCCAAAGAAATCTCGGATAACAGAAGGACTTGTATACACTCTTCCTTGGATTATAGGATTCATTACTTGGGGTATTCAACCTGTTAGATCTGTAGCATTTGAATTAGCATTTGTTTTCTATTTCGTATCCATAGTCAGATCAATTATGATTGCAAGTGAACCTAAACCATTGTATGCAAGGGATGAGATACCTAGTAAAGAAGCTGAATTTAAAATTAAATCAAACGATACTAAAGTAAAACAAGAAGAAAAAGAATCTGTTAACGTTAAGGTTGAAGAAGGAGTCATTCCAGCATTTCAATTTTACGAAAAGCATTTTAAGGAGTTAGAGGAATTATATCCTAAAAAGGAGAAAAGCACTTTAGAGTTAATCGAAAAGAGATTTGCTCCTCCTCAATTGACTTATTCAAGATTCAAGAGAGTTGTTGATGATTCTCATGAAACATTCTATAGCCAGTTGAATGCAGGATATAATATTCTTGAATTAAGTACTGAATACAGTACAAAAGTAGAGGACGAGCTTAAAAACAAGCTTTTATTGTTAAATTCAATTATTAAAGGTTTAGACAAGTTGTCTGAAGAATTGGTTCTCAACATTTCTCAAGTTGATACCGAGTCAGATGATGAAATCGACCATTTGTTTGATGAATTTACAAGGGCAACTCGTTCTGTAAGCGCTTATGAATAAATTGATTGATGATTTAATTAATTTATTCAATTATTTTTTTTTTAATTATTTTTAATATTTTAACCTTTTTTTATTCTATTTTTATTTAATTCCACTCATTTTTATCTCTCATCTTTCCTTAAATTCATAAAAATTTATAAACATAGCCAATATAATATATATTGTAGATTTGAGTGATAACATGACTATGAAAACAGGAAGCAATTTAAAATTCAATGATCAATATGAATATTTAACATTTGATTTAGACCAGGAATTCCTATTAGGCGAATTAAAAGGAGAGGAAATAAGAGATAAAATGATTTCCGCACAGGAAATATTAGATAATCACTTGGAAAACAATTACAGTCCTGGAGATGAAATAGAAATCGATGATCCTTTTGATGAACCAAGACTTAGGAAATTCATTAAGATAAATGATGTGACAGATGACATGCTTGATATAATCTATTATCAGCATCAAATAAATAAGGATGTTTATAAGTTTGTAACAATGAGTGAACCTCCTGTAAGAGGCCGTATTTTAATTCCAAAAGAATAAAAATACATTTTTATTTTATTTTTTTTATATTTTCTAATTTTTTTACATTTTTAAACTATTTTTTCAACTATTTTTTCATTCAATCACTATTCTTAACTATTTTTATTTTCAAAGCATTGCTTTATAATGATAAATTTTATTAACACGTGTTAACAAAATATAAAACAGGAAAAATATTAATTAATAGTTTTTAAATTTAAAATTATTCTTATCCAGGTGATTCTATGGAATTCGATGAATTGATGGAGAAAGGAAATCAATTAAGAAAAGAAAAAAAGTATGAAGAAGCATTAGATGCTTATCAGGCTGCATTGAAAGCTGATAAAAGACGTACTGAAGCTTGGAATATGAAAGCGAGTACTTTAGGTCTTTTAGGCAAAACCGATGAAGCTATTGAATGTTTCGACAGGTCATTGGAACTTGACTTTGAAAATGAGCAAACCTGGTTTTTAAAGGGAATGACTTTATTTGCTGTAAATCGTTTCAATGAAGCGGATTCCTGTTTTGATAAGGCAGTGAATGCAGACCCTCACAATCCAGTATATTGGAAATACAAGGGAATGGTATTAAGTCAATTAAATCACAATGCAGATGCCTTGAAATGCTTGGACAATGCATTGGAATTAAATCCTGATGATGAAGCGGTTCTAGTATTCAGACATACTGTCATAGAAGCTTTAGAAAAAGAAGAAAATTAAGTCGTAGGATTTTTCCTACAACTCTTTTTTTATTAATTTTTTGATTAGATTATTTAATAACTTATAGATTAGTTTATTTAATCATTTATAGTTTTTAAATGCCTTATTTTAGACTATTTTTTAAATTCAAATATTAATTTCATAGTACATATTTAAATTATTGATTCATTTTAGAACTTTTTAATACTCTTCAATGCAACTATTTGATCTCTTAAAACAGCTGCTCTTTCAAAGTCTAAGTCATTAGCGGCTTCTTTCATTTCTGCCTCTAAGTCCTTGATCAATAGTTTGAGCTCGTCCTTAGGCATTCCTTTAAGATCATCTCTTGAAGGAGTCTTCTTAGTGGAGATTTTCTTATCCTTAAGGGTTCTGTATGTTGACTGAGGAGTGATGTTATACTTTTCATTGTATGCCATTTGAAGCTTTCTTCTCTTGTTAGTGATGTCTACAGCATTCCTTACTGAATCTGTCATGTCATCCACATACATGAGAACTTCACCGTCAACATTCCTTGCAGCTCTTCCGATTGTCTGAATAAGAGATGTTTCAGACCTTAGGAATCCTTCCTTGTCTGCATCCAAAATAGCTACAAGTCCCACTTCAGGTAGGTCAAGCCCTTCCCTAAGAAGGTTTACACCAACAAGAACATCAAACTCTCCACGCCTTAAATCGTCGATTATTTCCACTCTCTCCAATGTATCAATCTCTGAGTGAAGATACCTTACCTTAATTCCGATTTTAGCATAGTAATCTGTCAAGTCCTCTGCCATTCTCTTGGTAAGTGTAGTGACGAGAATCCGTTGGTCCTTTGCCACCTTTTTCCTCACTTCACCAAGCAAGTCTTCAACTTGCCCTTGAACAGGTCTGATGGTGATTTTAGGGTCAACCAATCCAGTTGGCCTGATGATTTGCTCTACTACATTTTGGCTTCTGGACATTTCATAAGGTCCAGGAGTAGCTGAAACATAAATTACTTGGTTTTGAATGGCTTCAAACTCATCAAATCTAAGTGGCCTGTTTTCCTTTGCAGAAGGCAATCTGAAACCGTATTCCACAAGGGTTTCCTTTCTTGACCTATCCCCATTGTACATTCCCCTAATCTGTGGAACTGTTACATGGGATTCATCAATAATTGTTAAATAGTCATCTGGGAAGTATTTAAGCAATGAATAAGGCATATCTCCCCAATTTCTACCTGATAGGTGCATGGAATAGTTTTCAATTCCTGGACAGTAACCCATTTCCTGAAGCATTTCTATATCAAAACGGGTTCTCTGTTCCAACCTTTGCGCTTCCACATATTTTCCATTGAAATTCAATTCCCTAAGCCGGCTTTCAAGCTCATCATTGATGTCCTTTAAGGCCTGATCCATCCTGTCAGCACCTACAACGAAGTGCTTTGCTGGAAATATCATATACCTTTGAAGAGGCTCTTCCTTTTTGCCGGTTACAGGGTCTATTAAACTAATTGCGTCTATTTCATCACCAAAGAGTTCAATCCTTATTGGAGGTGTTCCATGAACAGGATTGATTTCAATAACATCTCCCCTTACCCTAAACTGACCTCTTTCAAATGCAATGTCATTTCTCTCATATTGCATGAAGATAAGCTTTCTTAAGATGTCACTGCGTTCGTAAATGTCTCCTACAGCTATGGAAAATGCAAATTCCCCATAATCTTCAGGTGAACCGATACCATAGATGCAGCTTACACTGCTCACTACAATCACATCATCACGGGACAAAAGGGATTGGGTGGCTGAGTGCCTCATTATGTCTATCTCTTCATTGATTGAAGCCTCTTTATCAATGAATGTATCTGTTCTTGGCACATAAGCTTCTGGCTGGTAGTAATCATAATAACTGACAAAGTATTCTACAGCATTATCTGGGAAAAATACCTTGAATTCCTCGTATAATTGCGCTGCCAATGTCTTGTTGTGAGATATGATCAATGTTGGCTTTTGAACCTTTTCAATGATGTTAGCCATTGTATATGTCTTTCCAGAACCGGTGACACCTAATAGTGTCTGTTCATGATATCCCTTCTTAATGCCGTTTACAAGGGAGTCAATGGCCTGTGGCTGGTCACCAAGTGGTTTATATGGAGATTTAAGTTTGAATTCTTTCATTTTTGCACCTATTAATTTAAGTTTTTAAGGTAATTTTCATAATATACTTTTAGCTTTATTTCTTATAATGGTATGTATTTTTTAAAACAGATTTATTTTAAAATCTTAAATCTTAAGTTTAATTTATAAATATTAAAACAAAAATGATATATATTATTATAAAAATATTATATAATGTATTAATTATAAGTGAAAATTATGGACTAAAAGCCAAAATTTAAAATCACTTAATTATATGATATAAGAAATTTATATGAAAAAATTTGAAATATATGAATTAATTCAATATTATAAGAATTTATGTATTTGACTGAAAATATTTAAGGAGGATACAAAATTTATGAAATTTAAGAAATCACATATCCTTTTGATTTCATTGATATCATTGTTCTTGTTATTGAGCATGAGTGCAGTTTCTGCTGCAAGCGATGATGCAAGCATTGCTCAAGCTACAGAAATTAATGATATTGATGCAATTGATGATATGGGTAATTCTGATATATTATCTGATTATGGTGATGGGACAGGTGGAGATGATCCAATCCCTGATGATCCTGGAACAGGTGAAACAACTGACCCTCTTCCAGTTTCCACTACTAATGTTACATCAGAAAATAAAACCTATCCATTCGGTTCCAATATCACATTTGATGTTGAAGTTAAAGACAATCAAAGTGCACCTATCACTAATATTGGGCTAGATAGTTTTAAAGTGTATTATAAAACAAATACAACAAATTATACAGAAATAGATTATAATTATTCCGATTCTAAAATAAAGTTGGATTTTGATACAAATAAGACATTGCCAGTTGAAAATTACACTATAAAAATAGTATTTGTAAATAGTGTAATCGGTGGTGTTAATTATACAGAATCTGAAACAACTCTCAATTTGACTATAACTAAAACTAACACTACTATCAATGCAAGTGATGTTACAATTAATTTGGGAAAAGATTTAATAATTCCACTGGTTATGAAAGTTGAATCTAATAAGACTCTAAACTTCAATGAAACGCTAATGCATGCTTATTATCTTAAGGGTAATGAAAATATAACTATTAACTTCACTAAAGTGAATGGCGGCATTAAATTACTTAATTTTACCGAAGGAATTGGTAATTATACCATTTATATGTATTATGATGGTAACCATAATTGTAATCCATCTAATGGTTCAGCTAATTTAATCATTGCTGAAAATAATACTATTAACATTAAGGAGAATATTAGTGTAGACTTTGGAACAAAAAATATTTCTATTCCAATCACTATTGATAATAATGGTAATCCAATTGAATTACATGAAGATAACATTACTTTAGTATTGACTTATAAGGATGGTACTACTAAAAAAGAGAAAATTGAAGATTTTGAATTTGCTAATGTAGATGGCATTTATACAATTAGTTTTGTAAAAGATGTTCAATTAAATAATGCTAAATTGACTATTATTTACGCAAATGGCACATTAAATGAAACCAGTAAAGTAATTAGTTTCATTGAAAAAAATACCATTATCTCAGATAGCATTATAAATGTTAATAACTACACTCATAATGTGTCTATACCAATAATGATTAATCATACTACTATGGTTATTTATGATGGTAAAAATATTACTAATGTAACTACTTTAAATTTAACTGAAGACAACATTACTTTAGACATTAAATATGTTAATGGTGAAAATAATATTACTGAACCATTTGATATTCATGGTAAATTTTCTGATGAAAATGGTAATTATACAATTAATTTCATTATTGATGCTGAAAAATTTAACAATACTGCTTTTACCATATTTTATAATGATACTTTAGGTAAAATTAATAAGACTGTTACTTTAAATCCTGTTATTGTAGCTACTATTATACCTATTAATGATACACTAGATTATCAATCTGGTGAATTTGTATTTAGATTGATAGATAATTATACTGGTGAAAATAAACCTTTAGTAAATACCACTATTTCAATAGATGGATGCTTTTTAGGATATAAGATGGATTCAGGACATTATAAGATAGAAAGTAGTGTCTTTACTTCTGATGAAGATGGATACATTAAAATTCCAAATGCAAAATTTATCCGTTATGATGGAGGACTTTTAAAAACAGGAGAATACAATATCACTTTTAAAGGCTCTGGTTCTATAGTATTAAATGATACAGTTGGAATTAAAGTAAATCAGGCTCAAGCGGAAATTATAGCATCTCCACTTATTGAAGAATATGAAGATGGTAAAAATTTATACTATACTTTCAAGGTAATCAACTCAAAAACTGGAGAAGCAATTCAATCTGTTTTAGTTCAATTCAGAATTTACTCTAACGTTATTGATGCAACTATAAATGGAACCACTAATTCATCTGGGTACTACAAAAGTTTACCTTTGAATTTAAGTGGAGGCACTTATAATTTAACTCTCAAATCATTAGACAGCAACTTGATTTGCAGTGCTGTTAAACAGACTATAACTCTTAAACAAAGGGATGCTGTCATAAGTGCAAGCAATAGGACCATTTTATATGGTTCCGGAATTACTGTTGTTGCTACTGTAAAAGATAAGAAAACTGGAAATCCTGTACCAAATGCATATGTATTAGTTAAGGTTTACATCACTTCCAGTAAAGTAAGCAACTTCTTGGTAAGAACAGATTCTAAAGGTGTTATAAGATTCAGCACTGGCTTATCCGTCGGAAAACATAAAGTGATCATTTCAATGTTTGATACTAACTATAAGTCTGGTTCTCTTACAAGATATGTCACTGTTAAGAAGGCAACAGGCCAGTTCAGTGCTCCTAGTGTAAGCACTTATTACAAATCTGGCAGATATTATAAGGTTAAATTGACCAATACTAAAAATAAGGCATTGATGTATGCTTCTACAGTTAATATTAAAGTATACATTTCAAAATACAGATACTATAATTTAACTGGAGTCACTGATGCTAATGGTATAGTCCAATTTAAAATAACATTTAAGCCAGGAACTTATAAGGTTGTAGTTAGCTCTGCTGACAAAGGTTACTCTGCAAAGGCAGTAACCAGTCAAATCAAGGTAAGCAAATCACCTATTAAGATTGCTCCTACATCTTTAAAGGTTAAAAGATACAGCTACTTTAAAGTAAAAGTAACTAGCACAAAATCTAAAAAGGTCCTTTCTGGAGTAAAAGTTAAAGTAAGAGTTTATACTGGCAGAAAGTATAAAACATACACTATCAAAACCAATAAGAAAGGAATCGCTAGTTTAAAGATTTCTCAAAAAAGAGGTAAGCATAAGGTAGTCCTTTCACCTGGAAGCCCTACTTATTATTATGCTAAAGCTATTACTAGAACTTTAACAGTAACAAGATAAGATAAATTCAATTTATATTAGTTTAATTAAGAGATTTTTTCTCTTAATTCTTTTTTTATTTTTTTAAAACAAGTTTTTATATAATTTTAACAATTTAATCTATTTTTTTAAAGAATTATATTAATAATTATTGCATAGATTTCTCTATTTTTAAAAAAAGCATAATGAGAATTTCTTTATTTTTAAGAAAAGCATAAAAGATGATTATTTACTTTAAATCATCTGTATTGATTAAATCACTGTTCATCAATGATTTCATTGTGTCAATGTCTATTTGACCAGGAGCTGTATTGTCATTAACCACAGCAAATGTAAATGGAACATTGAATTTAGATGCTATAACCCTTGTATAGCTTCCCAATTCTCCCATGGAGATTGCCACAACATTGTCAAAATGGGATAAGATAGGCAATATTGTCAATGTGTCTTCAAGGGTATTAGGCATTACAGCAATCTTTGCAATGTCTCCAATCTCCTTTTCCTGAATGACAATATCCATCAATATGTCTAAATCTGGGGTTTGCTTAAAGTTATGGTAGGAAATGATTGATGTCACTCCAGTTTCTGTGATTGTTTCTATGAGATCCCTATCGGTTTGAAGCTCAACATCAACATAATCTGCAACATCACAGCATTCTCTTAGAATAGCTATTCTATCCTCTTCACTGCCTCTGAATGATCCTCCTTCTTTAGAGCATCTGTTAGTGGCTATAATTGGGAAGTTAATCTCTTCAATAATTTCCTTTACAATCTTAGGATTAGGATTATCCATTCCATCTATTCTAAGCTCTAGAATATCTGCTCCTTTAATAATACATTCTTCAGCTACCTTTAGGATATCTTCCTTATTTCTTTGGAATATGGGAATAGCTATTTTAGTTTCACTGTACACGTTGTTTCCCCATTTATAATCAATGATTATTTAAATTTAATAAATTTAATTTTTATTTTAATTTTTATCTATTAATATATTTAACTTATTTAATTAAATACTTAATTGATTTTTAGAGCTTTTTTTAAATTATTTGGGGTGGCGAATTAAAGAATAAAAGAATTCTTTTTAAATTAAAATAATTTAAGATATAACTATAAAATCAAAGAGATTAATTTTAAAATAATTAAAGATATTAACTATAAAATCAAAGAGATTAATTTTAAAATAATTAAAGATATTAACTATAAAATCAAAAGATATTAATGATATTATGAAAGTAGTAGCTATTGGTGCAGATATTTCAAGCAATGATGTTTCTGTTTCTGAGTCATTAGTTGAAAACATTGAAAAGGATATTCCTAAACTATTGGAATTGGGAGCAAGAAAGGCAGCTTTAACAAATATAACCGGTGATGATGTTGTAATCACTGCATTTGTTGAAGATGAACTCTTGGAAACAGTCAATGCAGGCATTGTAGAAATATTAAGAAATAATGCAGAGGACTTAGGAGATGTCGCTGGAATATCACAAGACCCTAATAAGGGAGGTGAAGGAGTCTCCTATGCAGAAGCGAACCTCGAAGATGGTGAGTATCAGGATGCTATAATAATGGCCTTTGACACTTATGGAGGTGAATCATTTGTAGCGGATGTTGCTAATTCTGTCATAGAAGCTGCCAGTGGCATGAAAGCAGTCACAGGCCTAAGCGATAAGATAGGCACAAGAACTGATATTCCGGGAGTCGGATATGTCTCACCTGATGATACGGATGATCCTGTTGTGGTTGTTTCAGTCAATGAACTGGAACAGATTGCTGTTGTAGCAAGTGCAATGATTGGAGCAGCTTTAGGAAATAAGAACACCTATCTTGTAAAGAGGCATACTGCATGCAATGTGCTTCCAGGAAGCGTCTTGGTATCTGTAACTGCATTAATGAATGGAAATATGATAGATTTATCTATACCATTTGAAAACAAAACAAGAATTTTAGGTTAAGTATCATTTTAATTAATTTAACATTTAATATTTTTAATATTTTTATTTTTAAAACTAATTTAATTGATTGTTATTTTAATTAAAATTGCATTTATTTTTTTACTATTTTTTTATACAATATTTCAGCATTATTTTACCAATTAAATAATGAATAACTATTTAATATTTAAAGACTAAATATATTATTGATTAATAATTTTATATAAAATTTATATAATTATTATCTAGATTTAAACTTGATAAAATTAATTGCAATTCAAAAAATTATTTAAAATTACGATTGTGGTTCATATGATAATATTAAATGAAAATACAAAATGTTTGGTACAGGGAATTACTGGAAAACAAGGTCAATTCCATACTGAACAAATGATAAAATACAATACAAAGATTGTAGCAGGAGTAACTCCAGGCAAAGGCGGTCAGGAAGTTTGTGGAGTTCCTGTTTTTGATTCTATTGAAGAAGCTAAGGAAAATGTTGATGTAAATGCATCAATCATATTTGTACCTGCACCTTTTGCAAAGGATGCAGCATTTGAATCCATTGATCATTTGGATTTGGTTATTATAATCACTGAACACATACCTATTCATGACACTATGGAAATCATGGCTTATGCAAAGGCAAAAGGCGTTACTGTCATTGGACCAAACACTCCTGGTGTAATCTCTCCTAAAGTGGGAAAACTTGGTATTATGCCAACACATATCTTCTCTGAAGGTGATGTTGGAGTTATTTCCAGAAGCGGTACATTGACTTATGAAATTGCAAGCCAATTGACTCGTGCAGGAATCGGACAAAGCACTTGTGTAGGTATTGGAGGAGACCCTGTAATCGGTACTCCATACATTGATGTATTGGACATGTTCGAAAATGACCCAGATACAAAGGAAATAGTATTGATTGGTGAAATCGGTGGAGGAGCTGAAGAGGCTGCAGCTGAATACATTAAGGAGAACATTACTAAACCTGTTGTAGCTTATATTGCAGGTCTTTCTGCACCACCTGGAAAAAGAATGGGTCACGCAGGAGCTATCATTGCTGGTAACTCCGGTACTGCAAAAAGTAAAATGGAAGCTTTGACGGCTGCTGGCGTTAAAGTAGCTAAAAAACCTTCTGAAATTGTAGAATTTATTAAAGAAGCTCGTGGAGAATAATCTCTCCATCTTTTTTTATTTTTTCAATTAGAATTAAAATCATACAAATCTAAAAATTAAAATTTACAAAAACTGCTGTTTTTATTGAAACTATTTTTCTCGGTGATATTATGGATAAAGAAGAAATTATTGAAAAGTTATTGGCTGGTGAAATGAAGCTTTATCAAATTGACAAGTTTACTGAAAATGCAACAGAAGCTTTAGACATCAGAAGGGAGTTTATAGAGAGACATTCCAATTGCAAGCTTGAAAAGATTGCTGATTATACTTTGGATATGGAACTTGCATTCGCAAAGAACATTGAGAATCCTATAGGAACTGTACAAATACCTATTGGAGTGGCAGGTCCATTAAAAGTCAATGGGGAATATGCGAAAGATGATTTCTTTGTACCTCTTGCAACATCTGAAGGCGCATTATTGGCTTCAGTCAATAGGGGCTGTTCAGCTATCACTGCAGCTGGAGGGGCTAATGCAAGGGTTATCGGCGATAAGATGACCAGAGCTCCAGCCATTAAAACAGATTCAGTTGTTGAAGCTGTAAAGGTCAAGCAATGGTTTGAAGATAAGTTTGATGAGCTTAAGGCAATTGCAGAATCAACAACTAGCCATGGAAAATTGGTTAAGATAGATCCTATTATCATTGTAGGAAATTATGTTTATCCTCGTTTCGTTTACTCAACTGGAGACAGTATGGGTATGAATATGGTAACAATTGCCACTGAAAAGGTATTGGCTAAATTGCATGAGGATTTAGGAGTTCATGCTTTGGCTTTAAGTGGAAATCTATGTGTTGACAAAAAGCCTGCAGCAATCAATATTGTTGAAGGAAGAGGAAAAACAGTGGTTGCAGACATATTAATACCGGAAGCAATTGTCAGAGCAAAGCTTAAGACAACTGCAAAGGCAATAGAAGAGGTAAACACCGCTAAAAACTTAATAGGTTCTGCTGCAGCAGGAAGCATGGCTTTCAATGCTCACTTTGCAAACATGATAGGAGCGATATTCTTGGCAACCGGTCAGGATGAAGCACATGTTGTGGAAGGTTCCTTAGGAATTACAACTGCAGAGGATAGGGATGGAGACTTATACTTCTCTGTAAACATGCCTGATTTGCCTATTGCTACCATTGGCGGTGGAACAAGACTTGAAACTGCTAATGAAGGATTGCAGATAATCGATTGTGCAGGATCCGGCAAGGTAAACAAATTTGCTGAAATTGTCATTTCAACTGTTATGGCTGGTGAATTGTCCTTAATTGCAGCAATATCTGCAGGACACTTGGCAAAAGCTCACCAAGAGCTAGGAAGATAATTGATTTTAATTATCTTTTTTTAATTTCTTTATTTTTTTACTTTTTTACTTATTCATTTATTTTTATTTATTTGATTTTTATGGAAAAAGAGCATATTGATTTCAGGAAAGAATTTGAAGAATTCAAAAAGGAATTGGAAAATAGCAAACCTATCTTTGATGATGATTCCATTGAGTTTAATGATTTTGACAATTTAATATCAAATGATGATTTCAATCCTTTAGACGGCCTTGACGAATCTAATGATCAAGCTATTTTTAGCAAGAATTTTCCTCAAATTTCTCTTGAAACCGATGATATTCTAATGAATTTAACCATTAAAAAGGATTATTCATCTATTGAAGACTTAGATAAAAGAAAAGAAGAGTTTATCAAGGATTTAAAGGATTTCATTGATGAGTTTGAATCAACAGAAGAATCAAGCCAATTGATGAAATATTATGACTAATTTTTAATTATTTAGTTTCAAATATAAAATAATAAATACTAAAATGAACATATAAACAATTACTTATTAACAATAGTTAAAAATTTCCAGTATTTTACTGTTTTAATAAAAGGTGATATTATGTGTAGTTCTGGAGGCCCAATGGCTGAACTTTCAATGAAAAAATTGAAAACAAAGAAATATAAATGCTTAGATTGTGGAAATGACTTTAAAGGATTAGGTAAAAAGGTTATCTGTCCTTCCTGTCAAAGTGACAATGTAGAAGCACAAGAATAAACCTATTGCTATTTTAAGTGTTAAGAGTAAATATTAATTTGCTCTTTAACTTTTTTTATTGAATTATTATACTTTTTTTGATTATTGCAGATTATTTTAGGTTTGATTTTGATTTAGATTATTAAATCGATTATGTGGGATTATCATGGAAACAGAAATCAAGTTTACAAAGGATGAAATACTGTTTTTGCTTGGTGAAAGCGGTATGGTTGGAATAGTTAAGGCTGGAGAGGATAAGATGCTGTTTATAGGAACTCCAGACAGTGATGAGATTGTCCAATATCTTGAAAAAGATGATTTAATAGCTGTTTCCTCCTTTAATTTAGGTGAAAAGTATGAAAAGGGAATAAGGTCTCTTGCTTATCTTACAAGGGATATAGAGTCACCTATACTTGTCCTTCCAAAGGATCATCCATCATCAAAACGTCTTAAAATGGTATTGTCTGTTGGTGAAAACGTTAGATTAGACTGTGGAATAGTTCCTGGAACACACCCTGAACAGGATATCTTATGCTCCTGTGACAGCTTATCAGGATTGAATATAGTCAAATCCAAAGATGGTGTTGTTATTGAAGGGGAAGTCAAGAACTATAAGATTGAGCCATTTTAAGCATTTTTATTAATAATTTTATTTATTTATTTATTTTTTTAAAAAATAGATTATCTTTTCTAAGATTCCATATCTTATTTTTTTTTAATATTTATAATTTTATTTTAAAAAGTTTTATATATATAAAATAAAATAGTATTAAATGAATTTATTTAAAAATTATAGAATTGAAAATTATGTTATTGCATGAACAAGCATTCCAATTAATCGGTGAAGGAGTTGTACTCTTAATATTCCTGATAGTGGTTATACTCATTGTAGGACTTCTTTTAGGAATAATTTTAGTAAGGAGAAATAAACTGGTAATGCCATCAGTTATAATATTTATTGTAAATGTGTTTTATTCTCCATTGAAGAGTTTTGCAAACCTTTTAGGGCTTGATGATTCATTGGTTGACAATATTGGAATTGAAGTAAGAAACAAGGTCAATAAGGCTAAATTCGAAAAGATAGCTCCTGAAGACAAGATCATTGTATTGCCACACTGCCTTAGGTCTGCTCATTGTGAAGCTAGCTTAAAGGAAACTGGTGTTCAATGCACATACTGCGGTAAATGTGCAATTGGTGTCATTAAGGCAAAGGCCGAACCAATGGGATATAGGGTATTTACCGTACCGGGTTCCAGTTTTGTTAAAAAAATTATTCAGCAGAACAAGTTCAAGTCTGTTGTTGGAGTGGCTTGTCATGTGGACTTGAATCAAACCATGATGGCCTTATCAGATTTTGCTCCTCAAGGGGTTCTTTTATCTACCTCTGGTTGCTTTGAAACAAAGGTAGACGTTTCAAAAGTTCTTGAAACAATAGGTTATTACGATTATAAAAAACAAGAAGAAAACCTTTAAGTTTAAAAGAATAGATTATTATGATTATAAAAAGAAGAAAACGTAGATGAGGTGAAAATATGCCTGAAAATGATATAAATCCATTTTTTACCATTAAGAAAGTAAGAGAAGGGGATGAATTGAAAATGGACCAGAAATTCATAAAGATCAGAATGAATTCAAATAAGGTCATGGCTATTCATTATAAAGCTCCTATGGAAAGAACAATTGAGTTAGAGATGTTCTTTGAAAATTTCAATCCTATTGATAGAATAAACTATGATATAGGTGGAACCGGTTGGGTAGGTGCAAATTTCAGAGGCCTTATTGACGGTAAAGACGATTCATTGCAGGTTGATTACGATTATAAGATTCTAATGCTAGAGGAATACAAATGTCCTACTAAAGTGGAACTTAAGAATTTAAAGAGAAGTTCTAAATTTAGGCCTAATTTCACTTTGGCAGATTCCTAGTCTTTAAAATATTCATGGAGGATAACTATGAACAGTAAAAAAACAGCAATATTTGCTATTGCAGTGCTTGCAATTGTCATAAGTTCATTAGGTGCCGTTTCAGCTTTTGAACTGTTTGGAATGAACCTTTTCGATTCTTCCACTGATTTTGACAATAAATTCATGTCAGGCACATTCAATGGTGAAGTGATTCAAAATGAAATCAAGGATAATGGTTCAACTAAAGGTTGGACAGATTCCTATAGTGACAATGAAAATAATATAACCTATAATATGACCTGTGTAAAGGATGGAAACTTTATCACAGATGTTTATCAATTGCAAGGATTAGGTGCTCCTGAAGTAAGGAATTACAATGGTCAACCTTGGAAAATATTCTATTCACAAGCTGTTCCAGACAACAATGTGACTGATAATAAAACATCTGGAAACGATACAAACAATACAATAAACGTCTATATCTGTGAAGCGGATATCAATGGAACTGCATATACAATCAATGTAATGGCTTATGATAACAAAACCGAATGTGACGGTACCTTATTCTGTCCATTGTATAAGGATTACATAGGTCCTTTAGTTGAAAGCATTAAATTTAAAGATGCTAAAAAGGCTCCTGAAATGTCTGATTTATTGGGCATGTCAGATGAGGAGTTTAAATTCAATAAGGATTATGTGGACGGAATTTTAAATGGAACCATTGATCCTAGTAAACTTCAATAAATAAAATAAATAATTAATTTAAGAGAACAGAATAATTAAATAGTTATTCTGTTGATTTTTCTTTTTTTTTTAATGAATGGTTAAGTTTAAGTGATATTTATGAAAGTAACTGTTTTTCATGCTAATGAATGTGATAAAAGGAAATGCACAGCATTTAAAATGGAAAAGCAAGGAAAATGCAAAATAGTCTATAAGATACACCAGATTCCACGTGGTGCAGTTGTCCTTAATCCATTTTCCGAAAAGGCAGTTTCCTATGAGGATAGGCCCCTTGTTGAGAATAAGGGAATTGTAGGACTTGACTGTTCCTGGAATAAGGTGTCAAAGTCTGCAAGTTTCTTCAGTTTATCAAGATATCACAGATCTCTTCCCTTTTTAATAGCTGCAAATCCCGTAAATTTCGGAAAGCCTTGCATATTGTCTACAAATGAAGCGATTGCAGCTACATTTTACATAACCGGATTTAAAGATGAGGCACATCATATCATGGATGGTTTCAAATGGGGTCATTCCTTCATTGAAATGAATTATGACTTATTGGAAGCTTACAGTGATGTAAAAACAAGTGAAGAGGTAGTACGAATACAAAATGAGTTCTTAAAGGCTCATCAAAGGTAATAATAAACCTAACATTTATATAGTATTAAATTAATATATTTTATTAATAGTTATGATTACATGCTGTTGTAATTCATAATTTATTCTTTTAAACTTTTATTATGAATTTAATGAATTATTTCTCTAGAATTTTTTCATGAATTTCTATTTAAGTTATATTGATCAATTAATTTAATAAGATATGGAGGAATTGTTAATGGCAAGATTTGAAGAAGCAGAAAACAGAATGTTTAATGTAAAAATCTGTTTAAAATGTAATGCACGTAATCCTGCTGGAGCTACTACTTGTAGAAAATGTGGTTACAAAGGTTTAAGATTCAAAGCAAAAGAACCTAGAGGATAGATTCAATCTATCCCTTTAAACTTAAAAGAGAATTTTTATTCTCTTTAGATTTTTATATTAAATTTCTTATTTTAAAAACTAATTTTAACTAATTTTATAATTATAACTATTTTTATCAATTTTACTAATTTTAACTAATTATATAGTTTCAACTATTTTTATCAATTTTACTAATTTTAACTAATTATATAGTTTCAACTATTTTTATCAATTTTACTAATTTTAACTTATCCTTTTTTGAAATTATTATAAAAATTTTTAAAAAAGCGATATTAATTTTAAATACTAATAAGTTAATAAATATATGTAATTAATAGATTATTTAAAAAATTAACTTATATTAAACTAAATAATCTAAATTAATTTACTTTAATTAACTATATTTAAAATTCATTGTGTGATTATATGGAAAATGTAGAAGCTCATTTTAAGGAAATATTAAAAACTCGTAAAATTCATTTAACTTTAATCGATCCTGATGAACAAAGCCCAGAAGAAGCTGTATCTATTGCTAAAGCAGCAATTGAAGGTGGCAGTGATGGTATTATGGTTGGAGGTTCCACTGTAGATACTGCTGCACTTGACGGAACTTGTAAGGCATTATCTGAAAACATTGATTTGCCTATTGTATTGTTCCCAGGAAACATCAATGGTGCAAGCAAATATGCAGATGCTATCTTCTTCATGAGTTATTTAAATTCAAACAATCCTTACTGGATTATCGGTGCACAAGCATTGGCATCACCTGCAGTTAATAAAACTGGAATTGAAAAGATTCCTATGGGTTATGTTGTAGCTGAACCTGGTGGAACTGTCGGTTGGGTTGGAGATGCTAAATTAATCCCACGAAACAAGCCAAAAATCCCTGCGATTTATGCTATGGCAGCTGAGAACTTAGGTATGAGATACTTCTATATTGAAGCAGGCTCTGGTGCAGATCAACCTATTCCTCCTGAAATGGTTGCTTATACAAAAAGAGTTACCCAAGACATTGTTCTTGTAGTAGGTGGAGGAATCCGTGATGCAACAGCAGCTTATACTGCAGCAAAAGCTGGTGCAGACATCATTGTTACTGGTACTGTTGTAGAGGAAACTTCAGATGTTAAAGGTAAAATCCAAGAGATAGTAGCAGGAGTTCGTAAGGCTTCTGAATAATTAAACTATTTCTTTTTTCTCTTTTTTTACTATTTTTATCTATTTTTACTATTTTTTATCTATTTTTAACAATTTTTCATCTATTATAACTATTCTTTATCTATTTTTAACAATTTTTTAACTAAATAATTATTTTTCAAATGCTCTTTCTAAAAATTAATTATATATTTAATAAATATACTTAATTATGAAATAATTTATAATAAAATAATTTATAAGATTAAATCAATATTTTAATATATAATAAATATGCTTTTGAAATTAAGAAAAAATTATAATTTTTAGGTTTTATCATGTTAAATTCGTTATATACAGAGGCTATTAGAAAAAAAGGATTAATCAATGAACCTTTGGAGGAATATAAGGAATCTGAAATAGACATTGAATCCAAATGGCATGAAGAGGAGATTATTTCAAGTGATTCAAATCCTATTCTTGCTGCTGGTGATGGAAGCTATAACAAAAAGAAATATCTCAGCTTCAATTTCTATGCAGTGGCTGCACAATCTCTCATTTATAATCCAAATGATACAGAATCAAAACTAAAGGCAATTGAATCTGCAGAGCTTGATATTATACCTCATCAATCATTCTTGGAGGAAAGATTGAGAAATATGATGAGCATATTTGAGATAAAGACTGCAATAAAGACATTCAATGACTTTGATATAGATTATTATATGGATGATGGATCTATTTTAGGCGATTTAATCCGTCCAATTCCTGTAGAAAAGAGCATTGCACCGGAATACAAATCAAGAATAATAGCTCAAGTCAAGGAAAAGCTGGAATCTGAAATACAATCCAATGAATTAAATCTATCTTCATTTAATTTCAAAGAAGAGTTTAAAGACTTGTTTGAAGATGAAAACATTGATGAATATGCTTTAATAACCTTCTTGGAGAGTTTGGAAAACTTGATTGCCTTAAAATATCTTTTAGAAAATAAAGAGAAAATCATAGCCATTTCCAAAACATCATCAAGCAATGAAATATTCCATGCAAATATACCAGATATGGCTATTTTAGATGGAATGACAAGAAAACAAGGATTCAGTGAACCTTATCACAGAAAGGTAACATATAAAACCAAGCATGATTTCCCAATCGAAAACGAGTTCTTTAGGGAGCTTTGGTTTACAATATTCTTTGCACGACTTGATGACAATAAGAACATAATTAAAATAGAATTGCCTTATTACACTAAAGATTTGGATGATATAAGGGAAGTTTTAAAGGTTTTAAAGTCAAATTCAACAGAAGGATATCCATTTTTACTAAAGAAAGCGCATAAGGATGTTGTTATTTCAAATCAGGATATGAATAGCTTGTCTAAAATAATCGGATTTTTGGATAAGTCAGGTCGTGAAATGTTAAATTAGGATAAATAGTCCCTATAAGATAATTAATAATCGAAATTAAGTTTTATTGAAGTTTATAATATAAAAAAATTAAATATTACAAATATAATTGAGTTTAGAGGTTTAAAAATGATTGGAAGATGCATAGGAGAAACATCTCTTATTGAAGTGAGTTTCATTTCAAAAGAAATGCCGCAAGTAGGTGAATACGTAACACTTGAATATGATGGAAAAATCATTTTAGGAATGATAGAATCAATGGTTCGTGGAAGCGTTTCCTTGAATAATGAAATATATGATCCTGATACAATTGCAAAGATAAGGGAAATTGAAGGTGATGACTATTACATTAAGGGCAATATATCCATTCTTGGTGATGTGAATGACAATTTAAAGTTGCCACGTACCCCTGCACCTCCTGGAACACCTATTTATCCTGCTCCTAGTGAAGTTTTAGATAAGATCTTCCACATTGAAAACTCTCTTAAGCTTGGTCATCTGATAAACAATGAAGATGTGGAAGTGGGTGTAGACATCAATAAGATGGTTTCTCGTCACTTGGCAATTCTGGCAATGACTGGTGCAGGTAAGTCAAACACAGTTTCTGTAATCATTGATGGTCTTTTAGAGTACAACGGTTGCATGCTAATCTTTGATATGCACTCAGAATATGTTGATGCGGAATTTACTAATGGTAATGTCAATGTAATCAAACCAATGATAAATCCTCAATATATGGAATTTTCAGAGATGAAAAAATTAGCTAAAATTCCTGGATCCGCTCCCCTTCAGGAAAGGTACTTTAGAAGAGCATTTAATAAGGCAAGGGAATTAGTCCGTGAAGGAACAGCAAGCACTGCTGATTTTATTGAATTGCTTTACAAAATTTTAGATGATTGGTATAATGATGAGGACTATGACCCGGGCAATAAGAAGAATATCATGGATGTAATCAATAAAATTGAGGATTTAAATGTAAAATATGATAAATTATTGAATGTTAATATCGGTGACTTCCTTACTCAAATAAAACCTGGAATGGCAAATGTGCTTGATTTAGGTCAAGTGGATGAAAATACTGCTGAAGTTCTTGTAGCACATGTCCTTAGAAGGTCTCTTAGAAGCAGAAAGCAATATGTAAGGCACAATGATAGTGATGCTTTGTCATTCCCAGTGTTCTTTGTGGTTGAAGAGGCACATATCTTAGCTCCTCAAAGCAGGAATCCGGACAGTAAATATTGGATTACACGTATAGCAAGAGAAGGGCGTAAGTTTGGTTTAGGTCTTTGTTTAGTTAGCCAATCTCCAAAATCTGTTGATGGGGAAACATTATCACAAGCCAACAATATGATTATACTTAGATTAGTGGAGCCAAAAGACCAAAAGCATGTTCAAACAGCAAGTGAAAGCCTTAGTGAAGATTTGGTAAAACAGCTCCCTTCACTTAACATAGGGGAAGCATTGGTTTTAGGCCTTATGACCAAGGTTCCAACCCTTGTAAAGATCAATGAATTCAAAGGACGCCAACGTGGCGGAGACTTAAATATCATTGAGCAATGGCAATCAAAAAAGGAAGATGAAGAAAAAGCTTTACAAGAAGAATTAAGCAAATTCAACAGTTTAGGCGGAGGATACTGATAATTTATAAATTTTAAAAAGATTTATAAACTATTAATCCAATTTCTTGTATCCATTAGAAAATAAATTATAATTATACAGTGATTTAAAAATTTAAAAAAAATAAGTGGGTGATAATATATGAGATTTGCACATTTGTCTGATAGTCATTTAGGGTATAGGCAATTTGGTATTTTGGAACGTGAACAGGACTTTTATGATGTATTTGCTAGAAACATTGATAAGATAATTGAAATGGATGTGGATTTTGTAATTCACAGTGGAGACTTATTCGATAACAATCGCCCTTCAACAGAAGCATTGCTAGCATTTCAAAAGGCTTTGCTTAGATTGAAAGAAGCAAAAATACCTATTTATGCAATAGCTGGAAACCATGATTCAATTTTAAGAAAAGACGCTTTGCCTCCACAGGTCTTATTTAAGGATATAGGACTTAATTTAATCAGTCCTGATAATCCTCTTTATAATGAAGGGGCAGTTTTAATCTGTGGTATTCCTTATATGCCAAGCTCACAGGGACGGGCATTGAAAGAGAGGTATGACCAATTGTCAAGAATTGCAGATAAATACCTTAAATCAATATTGGTATCTCACCAAGGAATTGATAAATGGATGCATGAGGACACATATGAAATTGAATTGTCCCAAATGCCAGAGAATTTTGACTATTATGCTATGGGTCATGTACACAATTATGTTGAAGAGGATTTCGGTAAAGGAAAACTGGTTTATCCAGGATCTATGGAAATATGGAGAAATTCCGAATCCAATAATAATTATAGGGAGTTTGGTAAAGGATTCGTCGTAGTTGATTTAAGTTATGATACTCCACAAGTAGAAAGAGTTAAAATAGATCTCCCAAGAAAGTTCTATAAGGAAATTATCGATTATAATAAGTTTGATGAGAAGATTCATGAATTAAAAGAAGAGATTCTATCTTTAGATAATAAGCCTATGATAGATTTAAGTGTTGTTGGTGGAGATTTTGAAAGCGCTGATGTTTATGAGGCAATTAAGAATACAATAGGAGAGCATGTCTTGAATCTTAGACCAACATTTAAGCCAGATAAGCTTCTAATTGATGAAATTGAAATTGACCTTGATAAGACATTGGATCCAAGGTCATTATTGCATCTAAAAGTCAATGAGAAATACGGTAGGGAAGAAGTGAATAGATTATCTGTAGATTTATTGGATAATTTATCTGTAGGCAGAATAGATGATGCTCAAATGATTTCTGATAGGTTTTACAAAGACTATTACTTCAATGATGAGGAGATGAATGGCAAGGACTTAGGAAATTCCGAGTCAGATAGTTTAGATGATTATTTGGATAGGAATATGGACAATTCCAAAGATGCAACCGTTGAAGAAAAGTCAAATTCCAAGCAAATGAGTTTTGATGATTTTTAATTGGGTGATATGATGATATTTAAAAAACTAGAATTAAAAAACTTTAAGTCCCACGCTAACACTACATTGGAATTCAGTCCAGGCATTAGCCTTATTGTGGGAGAAAATGGGGCTGGAAAGTCTTCAATTTTTGAAGCAATTACATTTGCATTGTTTAAGGTATACAGTGCTAAAACCATCACAGATTTAGTCAGATCCAATAAGAACATAGGCGATAAGATAGAAATGATGGTTAAATTAACCTTTTATACAAACAATCATGAATATAGAGTGGAAAGAAGTGTTACTTTAGCCAAATCCTCAAAATCCACATCAGAATTATATAAGATTACTAATGGCCATGAAGAGATAATTGCTTCTGGAAACAAGGCTGTTGACAATGAGATAGAAATCATTTTAAGCATGGACTCCTCAACATTCCTGAATGCAATTCATATTAGGCAAGGTGAAATAGCTGATTTAATCGACAAGACACCTGCCACTCGTAAAAAGCTTATCGGTAAGTTATTGAAGCTTGAAGAACTGGAAAAGGCATATGAAAATCTTCCAAGGATCAGTGAAGACTATAAGACTAGAAAAGCTATCTTGAAAGATAGGATTCAGAGCGAATCAGAACTTAATTTTGAGCTTAAAAAAGCTAAACAAGAGCAATTTGAATTATCTGAAAAAAATAAAGCTCTAAAAGCTGACTATGAAGCTCTCGATAAGGATATTAAGGATAAAAATAAGGAAAAAGAAGAATTGGACAAGCAAAAATCAGAATTTGAAGCTCTTCAATTAAAACTTGTTCATGAAAATACTAATTTAGAAGGAATGAAGAAAAGAAAAGCAGAATTAATAGAAAAATATGATGAGATCCAAAGAAATGAAAAGGAAATGAATCTCTTGAAGCCTTCCACTGAAAAGCTTCCTATCTATAAGGACTTTAAAGAGTCTTTAAACAACTTAAACAAATTTAAGGATGATGAAAAGGACAATAAGCAGAAATTAGTTCAAATTGAAGGATACAAATCAACTATTGATGCTGAAAAGGAAAATCATGAAAAGTTCATTGGATTGGATGGTGAAATCAAAGCATTGAACAATAAGAAAGCAGAATTATCTGCTGAGTTAAAACGCATAAATGAATTGGAAAATGAGAGAAAAACCTTAATCAAGGATATTGAAGATAACAATAAAGTTTTAGAAGAGTTCTCTAATGATTCAATTTCCGTTTTAGCACTCTTTGATGAAAATATAGCTCCAATAAAAAGCAATGATGACTTAACTAATTTAGACAGCATTGTTGAGGCTAAAAGAACCACTCTCAGAACTGAAATTGAAGGTATTGATTCTGAGATAAATGAGTTGAATAATCAAATCATTACTTTAAAGCAAGAGATAAAATCATTTGACAAACCATTGTCTGATATTCAAAAGGTTGAAAATAAATGCCCTATCTGTCAGTCAGATATCAGTGAAGATAAGAAGAATGAACTGATTGATATGTATGAGGAAACTATATCCAATGATTCCAAGAAGATAAATGAAAATAATGAAATACTTGTTAAATTAAATAATGAGAAATCATTAAAAGATGCTAATTTATTGAAGCTTGACTCAATTAAAACAAAGATTTATCAGAATAAGCATATTGTTGGTGATTTGGATAAATTCAATCTTAGCTTGGAGTCTGTAAACACTAAAATAAATGAACTTCAGGACAAGATCAAAGAGCTTGAGGAATTGGATAAGATTATTGAATCCAAAAACAATGAGTTCAAAGAGCTTGAATCCCATAACAAGAAGTACTTGGAAGCAACTACTCTTCTTAAATCAGCTCCAGATGAATCTAAAATCAGGGATGAATTATACACCATTGCAGGGAAAATCAATAGTGAAAGTGAAAAGCTAAAAGCATTCATTGCCTCAGATTCAATGCTCTCATTGGAAATCACTGAAGAAACACTGGATGAATTAATTGATGACTTGACTAAAAAAGACAGCAAATATCATGTTTTGCTTGGATCCATTAAGGGTAAAGAGGAATATGAAGAAAAGATTAAAGTCAATGAGAAAGATATTGAATCCAAGGAAAATGAGATAAAAGAGATTAATAAAGCAATTGAGACTTCTCCTTACAATGAAGAGAACTATAATTACATGAGCTTTTTAATTGAAAGATTGAATGAAAAATTCAATAAATTATCTCAACTTATTGCAGTTAATGATAATAATATAACTATATATGATACTACAATAGGTACAATAGAAAAGACCATTGAAAATAATAGAAAGAATAAGGAAGAGTACATTGCAATTAAGGAATATTATTCATTGCTTGAGGAATTAAGAACATTATATGGTAAGGATGGTATTCAAGGCGACTTAAGAAGCCAGTCAAGACCATTGATTCAGAAGTATACAAGGGAATTCTTTGAAAAATTCAATTTCAACTACTCTGACCTTATACTGGACAATGAATATAACATTTCCATTTTTGGTCCTGAAGGTGAAGCTAACATAGATATGGTTAGTGGTGGTGAAAAAATTGCTATCGCTCTTGCATTAAGGTTAGGAATCACACAGGCAATGTCTAAAGGAAATATTGAAACAATCCTTTTGGATGAGCCAACAATTCATTTAGACAGTTATCGTAGACAAGAATTGATTAGTGTACTGCGTAGTATGTCTGTAATTCCTCAAATGCTAATAGTTACTCATGATGATGAATTGGAAAATGCTGCCGATACATTGATTAGAGTAATAAAAGAAGATGGCATTTCCAATGTTGAAATCAATAGCTAAATATTTTTAGATAAGTAATCTATTCATTTACTTATCCTATTTTTTTTTTTTTTTATTTGATATTGTGTTTATTTTACTTTAAAAAAAGCTGATTTTATTAATATTTAAAAAAAGAAGGAATTGATTTAATTAAAAATCATCACAAAATTCGTCATAATCTCCACTGACAATTGATCTTATGTCATCTACAATGCAGTTTGCATTCCATCCAACCACTGCCTTTGCTTTTTTCTCAAGCTCTTCTGGAACTATTTCCATACCATACGGACGCACTAAAAGTATAGGAATGTTAAATTCTTCTGCCTTTTCAATTAAAATGTCGATATACATCTGATTATAATTGTAAATTCCGGATAAAACAACAATAACATCTACTTTCTTAAAGAAGCTTTCACCAAATGGAGCATAATCCTTTGCCATTGATTCTGTCCATAGGAAGTCAGGTTTAGAGTATAGTTTCTCTGTAAATTGTCCATATTCATTTTCCTGATCAATTCCACGTGTTATGATGAGATTATAGATTTTATTGTCTTGTTCTTCTTCAAACATTTTATCCTTCCTTTTTATTTTTAGTTAATTTTATTTTTTTTTATTTGTTCAATTCTTATATTCTATATTGTTTTCTTAATATTAAAAATTTTATATAAAAATCAACTTAATTAAAAATTTTTATTAAAAAAATGCATGATGGTTAGATATTCATTATTGATTAGTTAATAAGTAAAGTTTATTTGAAAAATAGGATATAATCTAAAAATGAAAATATGAATCAAATCTAAAAACAGTTAAAAAGAAAGATAAAAATTAAGTATTTTTAGTTTTTTTATATGGGATAATCATTTTTTTTAAAAATAACTTAATTTTTATTCTTTAACTTAGTTAGAGTCTTACCTTAAAGGTTATCTTCAATTTATTTTTTATAATTCATTATTTATAAATGTAATGTTTATTTAATCTAATTTTATCTATTCATTTTGATATCTAGAAACAAATATTAATTATTATTCTCATTAAGGCAATATTTTTAAGTTAATTAATGTTTAAATAACTTTAATACAATTTAAAAAAAATTTATTACTCAATTAGAATTTAGAAATGGATAAATTATATTTTATAAAAAAAGGGAAAAAGAGGATTATTAAAAAATTAGAATGACTCTTCATATATTCTCATGAGGAAATGGGCAAGTGAAACGATATCCATACGGTTATGCTCTATTATAGGGATTAAAGGACCTATATTCTTTGTTGTTAAATAGGTTCTATAGTAATCTGGAATATAAGCTCCAGGCACATCATCATCCCTTTTGATACCGAATAAATGCTCTTCAATGGTTGTTAATTTACAGTTTGGGAGCTTGTCTTTCCATAAATTACGGGCAGGATATATTAAGTCAAAATGAGTTTGATCAAGATTGCAATTCATTCTATATAATCTTGCTCTGTTCTTAATGAAAGGAATATCGAATTGGGCGCCGTTATAAGTTACATGAACGCTTGCTTCATCAATATGGGAAAGGTAGCTTTCAATAAGTGCAGGTTCCTCTTCCTTATTCCTAAGCAAATATTGATTGGATTCAATATAATTCCCTTTTATCTCAGCAATTCCAATTAAAATTATTGCTGCATTTGACAATCCGAGAGTTTCAATATCCATAAACTTGAGATTGAATGGATCGAGAGAACTTAAAGCCTTAATTGTGCTGTTTCTAGAATTAGGATATTTATTTAAGCTTTTAAGTAGATTAAATTCCTTTATGAAACATTCCTTTTCTATTTTTTCTATTAATCGTTCTGCTTTCTTTGCATAATTGGGATGGTTTAACAAATCATAAAATGTATTGTATCCCTCTTCCTTAAGTTTCATTTCTGTCTGAAATCCTATTCCAGGCATTAGCTTTAAGTTTGAGGCTAAGTCATCTTTGATTGATTTGTTCTTGCTTTCTAAGGAAAAGTCTATTTTTTCTTTTCTGGTGATTTTCAATGTCTCTCCATAGATGTTTTCAATGACTTTGCTTCCTTCAATATCCAAGAAATTCCAATCTTTGTATTTATGCATCAATCCGAATTTAAGATTGTTAAAATAAGTGAGAGAGTCCAATCTACCTCTTTCATAAGCTTCTTTAGATGGATTTGCAGAAGATAATGAATTTGAAAGGATCTTTTCAAGATATGGTTCATGCTCTTCTCTACGTGATGTCATAGTATCTTTAGAAATTTATATGAAATGTAATGTAAGTATATGGCAATTCACAGCAAGGAACAACATCTCTTGAATTGATTACAACTTTTCCAAACTTATCCAAGTAGGATTCAATCTCAGCTCTGACTGCCTTGACTTTGTTTGGATCATGAACCCTTACATTTCCTAAAAAACTGGTACCTTTAGATGTTTTCATAACGGAAAGCCCATCCATTCTGTAAGGCAGTTCATGTTTTTCAAGGATATTGTTGATGTCTATATTGATTTGGTCTTTTATTTCATTCTTATTTTCATCAGTGATTTCCATAATATCACCTTTTTACATATAATTATTTATTTTTATGATAAATATATTATCTATTTCAATTTTAATGTTTCAATTTAAGCAAGAATTCATTAGCGTCTTCATGTCCAGGGTCAATTGAAATGGCTTTTTTTACAAAAGATAACGCCCCTAACTTATCATCTTGTTCATAAAGGATTTTTCCAATGAGATAATATGCATCAGCACTATCTTCCTTGATTATGATATTGGTTAATATTTCTTTAGCAATGCTATAGTTTCCCTTATTGAACTCTTCAAGGGCATCCGCATATGCTTCATCTAAAGGGTTAGTCTCTTTATTATCCTCACTTTTATCCTCACTTTCAAGCATATCTTCTTCAAATGATTCATTAGAATAATAATTATGGGCATTTCTTTTATCTTTTTGATTATAGTATGTTTCATTATATGATATATTATCTTCCACATCCTGATTTTCCAATGCTGATAATTCCTCTGGAGATAACTTATTCATCTCTTCCCACATGTAATCCAAAATAAACTCAGTTGCTTTCTTGTGCAATGGCTTATTATCATTTCCGCATTTGGGAGAGTATATGCATGAAGGACATCCGTTTTCACATTCACAGGTCTTAAGCAGATTCCTTGTGGAACTGGTTAATTTGCTGAATACATCAATAGCCTTTTCACAAATACCAATTCCTCCTTCGTATGCATCATAAATGAAAATTGAAGCTTCTTGAGTGTCTTCATGATAATTGGTAGAAAGCCCACCAATATCAAACCTATCACACATAACATGAAGTGGGAACAGTCCTATCAAAGCATGTTCTGCACCGTGGAGACCTCCTGCAAAGACTTCACTTTCATTTTTAAATCTCTCTTCCAATGTCTCTTTGACACTGTCTGGTATGGTAAACCATAATCCTTTTGTCTTGAATTTCAATGGAGGCAAGTCTAGAATGTATGTTCCAATTGTCTTTGAAAACTCCATTCTTTTGTATTTGTAATAATCTTCCTCTACTTCAAGCTCTCCATAATGAACTGTGAAATCTCCGATTTTAACCTTTTTGATCTTTTTAATGATTTTTGTTTGAGTTCTCTTAAGTGCAATAGTATGTGCATTAACATCCCTTTTAATCACATCTATAATATGAGTATTGAAGTCAACATCAGTTACAATGTATGTCTGGCCTTTATTGATTAAGATAGCTCCTTCATGAGCTTCCCTATACATTTGTGACCTTTCAATCTTTTCAATCAGATTATTTCCATTCATTACGCTGAATATTTCATTGGAAATCTGGTCAAGTGAAAATTCAAATGCAGGATTATCGTCATATGGATAAATGTAAAGTCCAGCACTCTTTCTCAAGTCTCTATTTTGAACAATATTATCTATGAAATCTTCATCAACATCAAACACCTCTTCAATCTCTTCTGGAGCAAGAGGCAATTCATTAGCAGCACAGATAATATGATTATTCAATAGCTTTTCATTATTTAAATCGATTACAACGTTTTCATGAGGTTTGTCAAAGAAGAATTCAGGGTTTTTCATAAAGTATTGGTCTAATTGGTTTTCAAAAGCAACCAAGATAACAAGGGATTTTTGATTCCCTCTACCCGATCTTCCTCCTTGTTGCCATGTTGAAATCATGGAGCCAGGGAATCCTGAAATGATAACAGCATCAAGGCTGCCTACATCTATACCTAACTCAAGTGCATTTGTAGAAGTGACTCCCAAATATTTTCTTGATTTAAGGCCATCTTCTATTTCTCTTCTATCTTCTGCTAAATATCCTGCCCTATAAGCTGAAATCCTATCCACATAGCGTTTTTTAGTATGCTCCATATCCCTTTTTGTCCATAATGCAATTAATTCTGCAATCTTTCTGCTTGATGTGAAGCATAATGTTTGTATGTCTTTGAGTAGCAAATAAAGGAAAATCCTTTCAGTTTCCTGGTGTATGGAGAGATTTTCATCATCAGAATGCACTGGCAATTTCTTATATGGATTATATAGGATAAAGTCTTTCTCACCACTTGGTGAACTGTCTTCATCTATCAATTCAAATTCCTCTCCAGTCAGCTTTTCTGCGAGCTCTAAAGGATTAGCAAGTGTTGCAGAAGACAATATAAATTTAGGATTTGAACCATAAAAATTGGCAATTCTCTTTAGTCTTCTGATTAGGAATGCAACATTTGAACCGAATATTCCTTTGTAATAATGGGCTTCATCAATAACAATATACTTTAGATTTGAATAGAAGCGTTCCCATTGATGATGCCATTGCAAGATCAAATGGATTTGATAGGGATTTGTAAGAATGACCCGTGATTCTTGTCTTATCTTATACCTTTTTGCCTTTGGAGTGTCTCCATCATAAGGATTTGGATGAATGTCAAGGTCCAATTCATCATCAAATTTCCTTAAAACCTTCAATTGATCGTAAGACAATGCCTTTGCAGGATAAATGTATAATGCACAAGCATCATTATCCTTAATGAGCTCTTCCAATACTGGCAAATTGAAGGATAATGTTTTTCCGCTTGCAGTAGGTGTTGTAATGATTATGTTCTTATCCTCTCTGGATTTTTCAATAGCTAAAGCCTGGTGTTTATATAGCTTTATTTCCCTTTCCTCAAGGTAGCATAATATCTTTTTCTCTAATTTATCCACCTTTTTATAGCTAGCCTCTTTTGCAGGAATGGTCTCGACATGCTCAATTTTTTTTCTAAAACGGATATCGTTTTTAAACTTGTCGATATTTTCCATCTCGTCTTTGTCTTTAGCCATACTTGTCATAATAATCATTAAAGAATTTAGTAATTAATAAGTAAAAAGTTTTATAATATATATTTGTCAAGCAAATTTAATAAAACTTATCCTATATTTCTTTTTATATTAAATAAAACTTTTCCCATTAGTTTTATTTTAGTTTTCATTTGCTCTATGTTTATTTATTTAAATACAAAAATTAAAATATTTCTTAAATTAATATAAGTATAGATATGACTATGGATATGGCTATAGATTTTGACTATATATAAAATTTTAATAAAATGTAAGAGGGGTAAATTTGATAGATTATAATGAATTTGAAGAAATAGTCGTTAATGTTTTAGAAAGGGATATTTCTTCAAATGAAGACCAAAAATTAGCTATTTCATCACCTAAAGATCAATCATTGTTCATTGTTGCAGGACCAGGGTCTGGCAAAACAACCGTAATGGTGCTTAAGATATTGAAGTTCATTTTTGTAGATGACATTTCACCTAATGAGATATTGGCAACCACTTTTACAAGAAAGGCCGCAAGTGAACTGTTATCACGTATTCTTAGTTGGGGAGACAAGATAAAATACAAGCTCATAGCCAATTACATGGATAAGATGTTCAGCGGTGAAATCACTGATGATTCCATAATAAAGGAAATCAATAGAATTGATTTCAATCAGATTAATATAGGAACCATAGACAGCATTGCAGATGAATTATTGCGTATTCATCGTCAAGCGGGAACAAGCCAACCTATTTTAATTGAGGATTTCGTTGCAAATTCAGTTATGATAAATGAGTGCCTTCTTAAGGATGACAGATATAAGCATGACTCATTGCAAGAGTATTTGGCAGAGATTACTGGAAAGCAATCAAATACTGAAGAAAAGCCTAAAATAAAGAATCTGACCATGATGGCAAGCATATTGATTGAAATCAAGGAACACATTTACTACAATATGGTAGACATCAATAATATCTTAAGAAATATTCAATCTAATGAAATAGGAAAGCAATTGTCTTTAAAGCTAATTTTAGAATATGCAGAAATACTTAAAAGCCAAAACATCTATGATTTTGCAATGCTTGAAACTGAATTCTTAAGAAGATTGAATTCAGATAGCTTAAATGTATTCTTGAATGATATAAAAATCATTTTAGTTGATGAATATCAGGATACAAACCTATTGCAAGAGAGCATTTACTTTAAAATTGCTAAATCAGCCATTCAAAATGGGGGAAACATTACAGTAGTAGGGGATGATGACCAGTCTTTATATAGGTTTAGAGGAGCTAGTGTAGATTTATTCACTAATTTCATTGAAAGAATAGCTAAGATTGGTATTGAGGCAAAGGAAGTTAATCTGAAAACCAATTACAGATCCACAGAAAATATCATTGACTTATGCAATGACTTTGTTGAATTGGATGATGAATACCAATCAGCAAGGGTTAAGGAAAAGCCAAAGATTGAAGTCCCAAGCATTAATGGTGATGATTCAAATCAAGTGCCTATTTTAGGCATGTTCAGAAACAATGAGCAGCTTCTTGCCAATGATTTGGCCAAATTCATTGATGAATTAAATAGAAATGGAATAGTTAAACGTAAGATTAAAAGAGTTTTAACTAAAGATGATAATCAGAAATTCAATTCAGACAATAAGACAACTTTAATCAATTATAGAGATAAAGGATTTGATTTGGCAGAAAATGAAGATGAAATAGTTATTGAACTTGGAGATGATGGTTCTGCTGAAGATATTGCATTTTTAACTTATTCTCCAAAAGAACTAACTGCAAGAGGCAGTCGTACATTTACCTTTGCATTAAAAAAGCAATTGGGAAGGCTTAGGCATCCTATTGAAGTATTTAACCCTAGAGGTCAGGATTTGCAGAATATAGATTGTGTAGCTGTATTTTGCGGTTTGATGTTGGAATGCATAGATCCAAGTTCAAAATATCAAAGGACTAATGATAAATTGCCTAATGCTGCAAGCATGAATATGAATGTTTGGCGTAGAAAGGCAAATTCATACATTAAGGATGTCAATCCAGAGCCTCATTCACCGGTTTCATTAGAGAAATTCGTAACGCATTGGCAAATAAGACATCCATTTTCTTCCGATGAATCAAGTGACCTTAAATGGCCTATAAAAGCAAATCTAATGGAATTGGCATATAAATTGGTCAGTTGGATTCCTGAATTCCAGGAAGATGATGAAGGTGTAGTGTATCTGAAGGCAATCACTCAAACAATTACACAGACAAGTTTCTTTAATAAGTATTCAGCAAATATCGATTTTTCTTCACCGGAAGCGGAAAAGGAATCAATAAATGAGGCATTGCTAAACATCTTCGTTCCAATTGCCACTGGTGGAGTGCAGATTGATGAGAATTTATTTGAAGTCATTCCTTCAAATCGTTTTAATATCATGTCCATTCATCAGGCAAAGGGATTGGAATTTCCTCTTGTAATTGTTGATGTTGGATCAAGATTTAAGAAGAACCTATCTAAAGATGCTAATTTAAGATTCCCTAAAGATGCTGATTCCTCTTCCATTATTCAAGATAGGATAAGAAAATACAGTGCACTGTCTAATAATAATAGGGATTCTAAAGACATGGCATTTGATGATTTGACAAGATTGTATTTTGTTGCATTCTCCAGGGCAAAAGATGTTTTGCTATTAGTAGGATTAAATCCAAACATTGATGGATATAAACAAAAAGAAAAACAAATGAAAATACCTAATGTTGCATTAGGTTGGAATAGGGATGAAGAATTTATAGGTTTTGACAATATATTTTTAATTTAATTAATCGTTCTTTTAAGTAAATTATATGAAACTTTATATGAAATTATTTGATATTTATTAAAAATATTATTGGTAAATAAAATTTTAGATAATTAAAATATTATAAAATTTATTAGATTGGTGTAAAAATGAAATTATCAACTAGATCAAGGGAATATATCATACCGGAATATAGCTTAACTGGTGATTTATTATCATTTTTAACTTGTAATTTACAGTATCGTTATCAAAACAAGGGAAATCTTCCACCTTCAATGCCTGTTCAATTGTGGTTTGGAGAATTCATTCATGGGGCATTGGAAGAGGCATTTTTAAAATGGAAAAAGTATTCAAATACAGATCAATTAGCATTCCCTTGGGACTGGGAAGAGGAAATAAAGCCGATTGAAGACTTAATTACCGGAAGATTAAAGGTAAAAGGTTTAAACCCTCCATATGAATATGTAAATAATTACGGTCCAAAAGATAATATATATAGTGCAAGATTAGAGCGTTCAATTAACCTTTGGGGACCTCATCTATTCCCTTTAATTGAAGATACGGAAGTGTTGATAAAAGGATTAAGGTCTATGAATGATGAAAATGGCCGTTCTGATTACTATTCCATAAATGGTGTTGTTGATGTATTGAGTTCAAAAATGGTTGATAGGTTTTATCAAAAAACAAATAATAATCCATTACAACAAACTTTAGATGACTATTTCGATCTTTCCCAAACTAACAGCATAATCAGCTACCTATATAATAATGATGAGTTTAAGAGATTATTGGATGATGAATTAAATGAATATGAAATAATCATTGATTATAAGGGAATGAGAAGGCCAAGCGCACCATCTAAAGAAGAATTATTGAAAATTCAATCATTAATGGAAAATGGTGAGCTTTTTGATTCTGAGGAATATGAAAAGTATAAGGTTTGGATTCAACATGAATGGCAGATTTTAACTTATGCTTGGCTTAGGAGAAATCAGGAAAATTCAGATAAGCCGATTGTAGGAATTATTTTTTACTTAAATGAATTGGTTCCATCAAATGATGACTTGAAGGCAATCAAGGAAGATTTATTGAATAATCAAACTGATGTTTCCATAAATCAAATTAGTGAAGATGATTGGCTAAGGTTAAGGAATTGGAATGAAGACTCTGAAATAGCTATCCATAGGGACTTGTCAGACAAGTTCAAGATGGACAGATCCATTAGAATAATTAATGTCGAAGAGGATTTGATAGATAATTCCCTATATCAATTTGATAATGTCGTTAATGATATAGAGTCTTCTTTGATAAAGGAAATGAATGGCTGCAAGATTAAGGATGCCTGGAAAGCTGAAGCTGAGGATAGAACCTGCAGTGCATGTGACTTTAGAACATTCTGCAATAAGAAAAAAGGTCAAGAATCAGAAAATAAGCAAGTTTTTACAATTCCTTAAAAAATAAATGAAAAAAGAGTTAGTATAATTTCTTATAACATTAATTTAATTATATTGAATTATACTAATTAATATTAAATTTAAACTTATTTTATTACTTAAATTATATATTTTCAAATGCTTCCAGTAATGGTTTAAGACTATCACAAGGTAAACCTATGATGATTTCCTCATCTTCGATACCAGCATAACCTCTAGAACCATTGCATGCTAAAGTAGTGTTAACCTTATTGCTTACGTAAGGGCCACTTACAGCATCTGCACATAATGATTGAATTCCTGCACAGCTGGATTCCACTTTGCCTCCATGATTGTAGACAATTCCTTGTGAAATGTACATGCCGAATTTAGGTAGTGTGATAACAACAACTACATCTGGAATAAAATCAGCTTTTTCTAAAGGTGCATAGATGATTCCTAAGCTTTGCTCGTCTTTTCTTGGAATATTGTCTATTACTGATTTGGCGGTTTCAACACTATCAAACCTACCTAAATTATAATAGAATTCTCCAGAAGCGATCTTAGGTGGGAGAGGTTCCAATCCCATTGCACTTGATCCGCCTTTACATTTTTGTTCTGCAGCAGTTGAATAGAATATAGCCCCGTCAGCTGCTTTAGTAACCATTTCACAGTGTCTAAGTGTTTCAACTATTTTTTCAACACCATCTGGAATTTCACTTTCATCATTGAAAAACTTAATAGCTACTGGAAGTCTAGTTAAGTTAAGTTTCTCTTTTAAAACTTCTGCAGTTTTTTCATTATCTTCCTTTTTATAATCCATATTATCACCGATTAATTATTCATAATGAATTTAATTAATTATTTCTAAATTATAATATATTAAAGTTATGAATTATTATTCATTATGAATTTTGTTTTAATAGATTTTTTAATTATCTTATGAAAATTTTTGTATTTTTTTTATATACTTTTAATTTAAATTCTACAATAAGTTTATATGATTTAAAAGTCAATATTATATTTGTTTATAGTTTTAATAAACAAGAATATTTATTAAATTAATTTATTAATAATTTGGGCTTAAATTAATTTATATTGTATTTATTTTTATTATTTAATTTAGGGAAGCAATATAATGAGTGAATTAAAGATTATTTCATGGAATGTAAACGGTATTAGGACTCGTATAAAAAACAAGGATGTAAATCCAGTCTTAGAAAAAGAAGCTGATATCTTATTATTCCAAGAAACAAAAACATCTTATGAAAAAATGGATAAAAAATTCTTGGATAAATGTGGTTATGAATATTATTTCTTAAAAGGAGAAAGCGCTAGAACTGGCGGATTAGCTACATTTACCAAAGAAAAACCTTGTATAGTTAGAAGATTCTTTATGGAATCTGCTGATGCATTAGGAAGGGCATCTATCTTAAATTATGAAAATTTCTCTTTAATTCATGTTTATGCTCCTGTAGGAACTGGTACTAAAGCTAAATTAAATGAAAAGATTGATTATCTTAATAACCTATTATCTTTTGCAGGATTGGCTAAGGATAAGGATGTTATCATTGCTGGTGACTTTAATATTGCTCATAAAGAAGAGGATATTTCTGACTTGGATACTAAAGTTACTTTCACCGATGAAGAAAGGGAAATTCTAAATAAGTTAGAATCATTTGGCTTTGTTGATGCTTTCAGATCATCCAACAAGGAAGAGAAACAATTCACTTCCTGGAAGAATCAAGAAGCTCGTGAAAACAACGAAGGTGCACGTTTAGATTATTTCTTTGTTTCTAAATCATTAGCAGATAAAGTTAAATCATGCACAATTTTAGATGAAATTGATAGCTCTAAACATGCTCCAATAGAGTTAATTTTAGACATTTAATTCTAATTCCTATTTTTATTTTCAGATTTAACTCTATTTATATCAATTTTTATTATTTTTATCTATTTTTAATTATTTTTATCAATTTTTAACTATTTTTAATTATTTTTATTTTTCTTTTTTAATCATTTTCATTTTTTAAATTTTATCATTATTTTTTTTCTAATTTTTTTTAAAAAATCTTAAGTTTATTTCAAATCATACTAACTTTTATTAATTAGAATATACATATATAAATACATATAATAGATTACTATCTATAATTTACTAATATTATATAAAAAAATTATTGTGAAATCATGAAAGCAGCTGTTATAGGTTTGGGTGTAGAAGGCAAAAAGGCTTTAAATTCCTTATTGAAACATGATTGGGAAGTTTATGCCACAGATTTGAATGTAAATATTAGTCTGGATGATTTGCCTATATCCCTTGCAGGTGTTGACATTTCACCACAAAAAGATAAAATCAGCTTCATTAAAGATAATCTGTCCATTGATTTAGGATTTAACGATCAAGAAGAAATAGATTCATGTGATGCTGTTGTTTTAAGTCCTAGCATATGGGGAAGCAAAATAGCAGAACATTATAAGGAATCAAATAAATTGCTTTGTGATGTTATAACAAAACACAAGGATATGTTCTCTATAGGAGTCACCGGAACCAATGGTAAAACCACTACTGTAACTATGATAAAGGAAATCCTTGAAAATTCCGGGAAAAAAGTTTTAGTTGGAGGCAATGCCGGTGGTGGATTTGAAGGTTACTATGACCTTATCCTGGAAGCAGAAAATGGAGATTATGATGTTTTGCTTGTTGAAGTCTGCGATATGACCGTTGGATTCTGCAGCTATTGTTTTGACTTTGATTTGATTGCCCTTACAAATATGGGAAATGATCATATGAATGTTCATGGTTCAATGGAAGGATATAAGGATTCACTTAAAGGATTTTTCAGAGGCAAAACCATTTTTATCAATGAAAATCAGGAATTTGGCGAAGAGTTTAAGGAAGTTGCTGGATCAACCATTGAATATGATGAAACTAAATATGATTTAAGCTTGTTTGGTAAATTCAATAAATTGAATGCAGGTCTTAGTGAAGCTATAGCAAATTATATTGATAAAAACCTTTTTAAAATTGGTGAAAGCATCATAAAGGATAGTTTAGAAAATTTTAAGCCTGTAAAAGGTAGATTGGAAGTATTGAAATTAAATGATTGCGAGATATATATCGGAAAGTCTGACAATTCCGATGCAATTAAGCCAATATTAGAGGAAGTTGATTTCTCAGCTATCTTTGTAGGAACTCCAAGGCATAATGAAAATCATAGATTAGACATTTTGAATGAAGTTGTAAAGGCTAATCCAGAAGCAATCATTCTCTTTCCAGGATTAGAGGATACATTAGATCAGGCTAAATATAGATTAAATTCACTTGATTATAAAGGAAGAATTGAAATAGCTAACAATCTAGATGAAATCATTGCATTTGTTGCAGAGTTTTCACATGAAAACGCTATTTTAATTGGAGGAAATGGTCAAGAAAACATAATCAAGATACAAGATAGATTAAAGCAGATTTGTGATTCCTTTAATTCTAAGGATGATAAGTTATTATTTGAATAATTAAATATCATAATCATATTGTAATAAATATAAGATTTAAATAAAGGAAGTGTAAGTATTAGTTCAAGAAGATTAACTCAAAGAAATTCATTTAAAATATTTGTTGCATTAATTGCAATAATTATTATTCTAATACCTGTCTCCCTTGCAACTACAACCACTCATCATCAGAATATGAGTGAAATAGCAAAGTATGAAAACGGAAGCACTGTATTTGCAGGAGATAATGTAATAGATAAAAACAAGATAGATAAATATCCAATAGTTTCCAATTTTGGTTCTCTACTAACCCAAATAGGAGATGGAGAACTTGTAGATGCCTTTTTCTCAATTGCCACAGGGGCAGTTCCTACCCCATCATCTGAATTGCTTTATGGAAATGTAAGTACTGATGGTGTAGTGGATGAATTTGAAGGACCTGGATACGTTGTTGTAGATAATGATAAGATTACTGTAAATCCTCCTGGAGAGTTTGTTTGGGGATATAACAGCCCATATTTGCAAGCAAAAATTGTTCCTGATGGAATAGACATTTTCAATAATAAAACCAATCAAACAGTAGGTCATATTGATCCAAAAACCATGACTAATGATACAATTCCAGGTCAAAGGGTAAATGTGGAAACCTTAAAGTATTGGTACAACCATTATGGTCAAGGTTCCAAATACAATTTAGATTACTGTATTAATGGTTTTAATGACAATAGGTCTTATATTACTCCAGATATGTTAAAAGAAAAGTTCCCAGAAGCTTATGAGTATTCTCTCAAATATCCTGGAGGTTCTCCAGTTATTGTTTATGGTGAAAACTATACAGAAACCAAAGTGGCAAGCACATATACTTATTTGGATTCTCACCCACAATACAATGATAGAAACAGAGAATTCAATGCAAAACAGTTTGTAAAAGCTTGGAACGGTACTATAATCCCTTCAAATGCATATGGTTGTGGAAGAGAAGGTGTTGGATTCAGTTCAGTACCTGAAAGTGATGCAGAATCCGGTATGGCTACACATGGAGTATGTCCTCCTGCAAGGTCACTTAGAAATGCTGTTTTATCTTTAGGATTCAGTTTGCCTATTGGTATGGATTCTGGACGTGATGCTGTGCTTTATGGTTTCAGCCCTTCCACTGGAATTAAAATCAATAACACTCTTAAATATCCAATTAAGATTAATATGTGGACTGAAGGTTCCGGTGCGGGAATGAGAATTTATACTAACGTTTATGAAATGATTCCTAATAGTTATATTGCTAACAATACTAATAGTACTAATTCAACAAACAGCACAAACAATTAATTCATTGATTAGTTCATTATTGAAAATTCATTGATTAATTATTAAATTTATTAAAATTTATTAAAATATATTAAAAATAATTTATTAATTAAGGTAATATTATGCTTACAGTCTCAGCAGTAATAACTGCAGCTGGAAAAAATTCTAGAATGAGAAAAGACCAGGAAAACTTGAATATTCCCCTACAAAACAAACTTACACTTCCATTAAAAAATGGGGAAAATTCCAGTACAATCATTGAAACTACAATTCATAATGTATTGAATACTCAAAATATCGATGAATGTATCGTGGTTCTTGGCCATTACTGTGATGAAATATTGCCTTTTATTAATAATATTCATGATGATAGATTGAAAATTATTAAAAATGACCCTGTGATGGTAGGTCTATCTGTTTCTTTATTAAATGGTCTTCAAAATATTAATTCAGATATTGCATTATGTGTAACTGGAGATCAACCTACAGTCACTACAGAAACTTTCAATAATATTTTAAACACTCTTTTTAACTCAGAAAATCCTGAAAAGACCATTTCCATTCTCAGAAGACGAAAGACTGGAAAACTACACACTGCTGAAGGATTAGGAATGCCTTTTGCAGCTAATAGGTTGGAATTGATTAAATATCTAAATGGTAAGGATGATAATTTAAATCCTATCTTAAGAGAGATATTTGCAGATGGATTTGATTTTTATGGAGTTAAGGAGATTCATCCAAATGAATTAATTAATATAAATCATTACAGTGAATACGAAAGTATTTTATAAAGTTCAATTATTAATTTATAAATTATTATTAATGTTACAGTGAATACGAAAGTGTTTTATAAAATTTTATACTTATTATATAATATATAAAAGGTGAAAATATGTCTTTTGAAAAAGAAATTAAATTAGTAGAAGAACTCTGTATGACTCCAGGTATTTCTGGACATGAAGAAAAGATTGCAGAGATTATTAAAAGAGAATTAAAAGATGTAGCTGATGATATTGAGACAGATTTAATGGGTAATGTAATAGCTACTAAAAAAGGTTCCTCTAAAAAAGGGCCAAAAGTTATGCTTGCAGCTCATATGGATGAAATTGGATTGATGGTAAGATATATTGATGATAACGGTTACATAAAATTCTCAACCATTGGTGGAATAAATGACCAAATGCTAATGAATCAAACTGTTGTAATTCACTCTAAAAATGGCGATTTAACTGGTGTGATCGGTTCTAAACCACCTCATGTCACTAAACCTGAAGAGCGTAAGAAAGTTGTTCCTTACGATGAAATGTTTATTGACATTGGAGCAAAGGACAAGGAACAGGCTGAAGAAATGGTTTCCATTGGAGATCCAATCACTTTCAAATCATGGTTTGAAGCATTCCCTAATAACTTGGTAATGTGTAAGGCATTGGATAATCGTCTCGGATGCTATGTGATGATGGAAGTTTTAAAAAGAGTAGACTCCAAAGCAACCGTTTATGGTGTTGGAACAACTCAAGAAGAAGTAGGATTGAAAGGAGCTAAAGTAACTTCCTATAAATTAAACCCTGATATGGCATTTGCTTTAGATGTAACATTATCAGGTGACCATCCAGGAATCAAACCAGAAGAAGCGCCTGTAGTCATTGGAAAAGGACCTGCTGTAATCATGATTGATGCAAGTGGAAGAGGAATCATCACTCCTAAAATCATTAGAGACTTATTGATTGGCACTGGAGAAAAAGAAGAAATTCCATTCCAACTTGAAGTAAGTGATGGTGGTACTACTGATGGTACAGCTATTCACCTTACTAGAGAAGGTATTCCAACAGGTGTTTTATCTGTTCCAACCAGATACATTCACACAACTGTTAGTGTAGCTAGCATGGAAGATGTTGAAAACACTATCCAGTTGATTGTAGCTGCTATTAACAGTTTAGAATAAAATTGAATAAAATTAGAATTTAGTATAATAAGAATAAAATTAGAATAATTTTAAATAATTATTATTCTATTTATTCTCTTTTTGTTTTTTTTATTTGTTATTTTTTTTAAATTTTAAAGAAGTCTTTTTTACTATTTTTCATTTATTCTTATCCATAAGGGCTGAATCCTTCTTGGAAATGCTCACATACTTCTTCTAACTTTTCTGGAATGTTTATTTTTTGTGTACAGTAATCAATGCAGGTTTCACATTGGGTGCAATCACTTGCAGGAACCTTTTCTTCACCTAATTTATCATAATACAATCTGTATATATTGGACTGTTTCTGTACACTATGATGATTATATAATCTGAAATACTCTGGAATTGGGATTTCCAATGGACAAGCTTTAAGGCAATAGCCGCATTCACTGCATGGTACAGCAAGATTTCCCCTTAATTTATCTGCTTCTTCTAATAAGAACATATGTTCCTCTTCGCTTAATGGCTCAAAGTTTTCAAAGGTATCTATATTATCCAATAAATCTTCCATCTTATTCATTCCACTTAAAACCATTTTTACATGTTCCAATGAAGCGCAGAACCTCATTGCAAAGCTTGCAATAGACTTATCTGGATTGAATGACTTAAAATCATCATTGATGCTTTCTGGCTGATTTACAATTACACCACCTTTAAGTGGTTCCATAACATAAACGTCAAGACCGTGCTTTACACATAAATCATAGCATTTGTGAGCTTCAATAGCTGGATCTTCCCAATCCAAGTAATTAAGTTCCAATTGGACTATATCAAGAATATCTGCATACTTATCAAGGAATTTCTCAAGCAAATCAGAGTTGTCATGGAAACTTATACCTATTTTCTTAGTTATGCCTTTTTCTTTCATGTTCTTTACATATTCAAAGGTATTGTGCTCTTCAGCTAACTTTAACCATGGAACATTGATATTATGTACAAAAAATACGTCAAAATAGTCAATTCCAAGCCTTTCAAGCATGGTATTAACAAATTTATCGTTATCTTCTTCACTTGTCAATGCCCATGTAGGCATTTTATCACATATTTGGTAGGATTCACGAGGATATTTATCAACTATTGCTTTTTTCATTGCAACTTCACTAACTCCATTATGATAAGCAAATGAGGTATCAAAGTAGTTGAATCCTTTTTCCATATAAAGGTCTACCATTTCATTAAATAATTCCTGGTCAATTTTAGTAGGGTCATTTGCATCAGTTTGAGGCAATCTCATGCATCCAAATCCAAATTTTGATTTATATTCCATTTTTTCACTCCAAATATTTTTTTATCAGTTTTTTTTAATCTATAAACCTTGTTAAATTAATATAATTGTATATATAAAAATACTTTTAATTAATTGTATATATAAATGTTTTTATATGAAAAAACTATTAAAATTTATTCCAATTATTTTCTTTTATTTCATTAAAAAAGATTAAAAAATTCTTATTTTTTAAATTAAATCTTTTTTAGAGATTTATATAAAAATTGCTATTTACAAAACTTTATAAATTACTATAAATATAAATATAATTGTATCAAAAAATTATTAAATATTTTATATAAATCTTAAAAATATTAATTATAATTTCACCTAAAAAGGGATAATAATATGCAATTCAGAACACCATCAAAAAATAACACTATATCTAATAAGGATATTGAGAAGGAGTTTAAGAATCTAAGAAAGGAACTCTTGGATTTAACCTTACGAAACCCTCTTCTTAGCTTCAAGGCAAGGAACAGAAATCTCAGTATCATTAACCAAACACCTATGAATGCATATAAGATCCTTGTTTTAGAGAATAAGAAAATGTATTTCTCTCCTAATAAGGCAGAGACCAAGAAATCCAGAGCTCACACTTTCATAGATCAAACCAAGGAATTCTTATCATCTGAAAGCGATAAAACCTTAAAAGCAGATTTGACACCTAGTGAGCTTCAAAAAAGACTATTTTATATTGACCAGCAATCTAAGACAATGGTTCAGGAACAAGGTTACAATATTTTGTATATTGCTCTTGGTTTTATAGAATGGATTGACAAGAAGAAACCAAGACAAAAGAATTTAGCCCCACTTATTCTTATTCCAGTAGCTATGGAACGTAAGAAGGTTGGAAATTCATTTTCATTATCCTGGACTGGAGAAGACATTCAAAACAACATCTCAATTCAAGCTAAATTGCGTGAAGCGGGAATAGAGCTTCCTAAATTTGAGCAAACTTCTTATATTGAAGGTGTAAACCAATATTTAGCAGATGTTAAAAAGGCAATCAGACCATTTAGCAAATGGGATGTTAAGGATGATGTGGCTTTAGGATTCTTTTCATTTACTAAATTTGTCATGTATAATGACTTGAATCCTGAAAGTTGGAGCAAAGATGTTGATTTAACTAAAAATGAACTTATTCAATCAATATTTAATCCAAGCAAAAATGTCTATGAGGATACATTTGAGGAAGAGGATGTTGATGAAAAACTCCATTATAAAACAATGTATCAAGTCTTGGATGCTGATTCATCACAGATTGCGGTTATAGAAAACGTAAAGGCAGGCCATAATTTAGTTGTAGAAGGACCTCCAGGAACAGGTAAATCACAAACTATCGTAAACTTAATTGCAGAGCTTATAGCAGAAGGAAAAACAGTTCTCTTTGTAAGTGAAAAGATGGCTGCACTTGAAGTTGTAAAAAGCAGATTGGATAGCGTAGGCCTTGGAAAATTCGTATTAGAATTGCATTCACACAAGACAAGACGAAAACAATTCTTGAAAAACCTTAAGAAAGCAACTAATGTAAGGGCTACAAGAGACTTGAAATTAGATCAAACCCTTAGAAAGCTTGAAAACTTACGTGACCAATTAGATCAATATGCTGAAATAATTCACACTCCAATGGCTAATGTAAATCTCACACCATTTGAATTATATGGTATGAAAGAGTCTTCAGAAGACTATTTTGCAAGACAAAGTAAGTTGTTGCCATTAGTCAGATTCAATAATGCTGAAGACTTAACAATGAAGGAATTGGATGATATTATAATATCATTAGAGAATTTAGCAGAATTATACTCAACCATTTCCAAAAACAATCCGTGGAGCTATTGCAATCCAAAGAGCTTGCTTCCTGCGGATTTAAGGGAAATTGAATTATTGATAAGGGATAGCTTAGAGTCTTTAAGTGATTTCAGATATGAAATGAATGTTGTCAATGAAGTATATGGTATTAAGATTCCGAATACCTTAAAAGAATATGAAGACTCAATCACTGCTTTAAACATTTTAAATAGTGAAAGCGCTAACTTAGTGGATAGTTCCATCTTGCTTAGCAAATATTGGTTCAATAGTCCAGAGAAATCCTTGGAACTCATTAAGCTATTGCAGCATTATCAGCATGCGTCTGGATTATTCAATAAATTCTCAGATTATCTGCTTGTTGCAGATTTAGATACAATAATATATGATTTGGAAAAGGAATCCCATAAGAAATTCAAGCTCTTTGGTGGAAATTCCCATAAGGAAGAGCTTTATAAGCTTTATAACGGCAATGTTCCAAGTGATAGGGAAGCATTGAATGACTTGATTAAAGTGAGAAACCATATTAAAATCAGACAAAGCCTAAAGGATAACGAAGCTCTTGGAAGAGCATATTTCGGTGATTTATGGAGTGAAAACGCTAATATAAATGACTTGAAGCAAGTGGCTAATTGGATGAATAAATTTGTCTATCTCATATCAAATGGCACTTTTAGTGAAACTACTGTAAAAATGCTTTCAAATGATCTTTTCCTTCCGGATATGGATTCCAGCATAGATGACTATGTTGAAAAGGGAAATAGATTCTATGAAAATCTTAAGAAATTGGAGTCAAAATTAAATCCAAGAAGCAAAATCATCTTTAAAAGGGAAACAGATGATGTTCCATTTGACAAATGGGAAAATCAATTGAATAAATGGAAAGGACAATTATCAAGCTTACATTTATGGTCTCAGTATTCCAACACCAAAAGGGCATGCAGGAATAGTGAGGCATCATTATTCATTAAGACCATTGAAAAAAGAAACATTAAGAAAGATGACGTTAAACCAATGGTTTTAGGTAATTTTGCAGACAGCTTACTCAATATTGTCTTCAATGAAAATGACACTTTAGCAACATTTATCGGTGAATTGCACGAAAACAGAATCAAGGAATTCAAGGATTTGGATGTAAAGATCATTAACTTGAATAGAAAAAGGATTTTCAATAAGCTAAATAGCCAAATTCCTAAGATTTATGGTGCTGCTAATGATCCAGAAGCTAAGGTATTGGCAGGAGAATTTACAAGAAAAAGTGGACATTTACCTGTTAGAACATTGCTTGAAAAGGCAGGAGGAACCATTAAAAAGATTAAACCTGTCTTTATGATGAGTCCATTGTCCATTGCACAATATCTTGATCCTACAAATCCTAAATTGCAATTTGACGTAGTCATTTTCGACGAAGCAAGTCAGGTGAAACCTGAGGATGCATTAGGTGCATTCATGAGAGGTAAGACTGCTGTTGTAATGGGAGACACTCAACAATTGCCTCCTACAAGCTTCTTTGACCAAATGACTGATAGTGAAAGTGGGGAAGAAGTGGCAACTGCTTTGGATATGGAAAGCATATTGCATTTATGTAAATTATCATTCCCAGTTAAAATGCTTAAATGGCACTACAGAAGCCGTCATGAGTCTTTAATTAATATCTCTAACAGGGAGTTTTATGATAATGAACTATTGGTTTATCCATCTCCATCCCACACAGATCCTGAATTAGGGCTTAAGTTCCATTATAATCCTAATACACAATACCACAGAGGAGAAGGCTCAGCAAATCCTCTTGAAGCAAAGGATGTAGTGAAAGAGATATTTAAGCACTTTGCAAAATATGGTGATAAGAAGAGTTTAGGTGTAGGTACATTCTCTGTAGCTCAAAAGAATGCAATTTTAGAGGAATTGGAGATTGAAAGAAAAGCACATCCTGAATATGAAGCTCTCTTTTCAGAAAATAAGGAAGAAAGATTCTTTGTTAAAAACCTTGAAACAATACAAGGTGATGAAAGGGACGTCATATTGATCAGTGTTGGATACGGTTATGACACAGAAGGTAAAATGTCTTTAAACTTTGGTCCATTAAACCAAGACGGTGGAGAAAGACGTTTAAATGTGCTTGTTACAAGGGCAAGAGAAAAATGTGTTGTATTTACCAACTTCAGAGCTCATGATATTCATTTGACTGCAAATCCTCCATTTGGTGTAAAATCATTGCAAGCCTTCTTGGAATATGCTGAAAACTTGCATTATAACCAATCAGTTCAATATGATGATTATGAGGAAGCTCCGTTTGAAGATGCAATTTGCAACTTCATAGCTGAAAATGGATATGAAGTGGATAAAAAGGTTGGTTGTGCAGGATTTAGAGTGGATTTAGCTATTAAAGACCCTGATAATCCTGGAAAATACATTTTAGGAATTCAATGTGATGGTCATAATTACGCTTCAAGTAAGGTTGCAAGAGATAGGGATAGATTAAGAGAACAAGTCCTAAATGGTTTAGGTTGGAATATTTATCATATATGGTCTACTGATTGGTATAGAAACAGAGACTTAGCAAGAGCTAAATTATTGGAAAATATTGAATCAACTATTGTCAACACTAAAGTTAAAGACTTGAAGAAAAAGATCAATGATGTTGAATCAATGAAAATCAATCCAGTCACTACTGTCATCCTTGGAAAAGACGATGATGAAGAGGACAACGATGATTTCATAGAGAATAACGAAGAAAATGACATGGATATTTCTGATAATATTTCAGATAGTATAGAAGATAAAATAATGGATAATGATTTGGCAAATATTCAATCTATAAAAGAGGAAATCAATATAAAGACTGAAAAGGATAAGGAAAAAGAGAATTTAATCAATAAATATTTAGAAGGGTTTGATGATGAATTTACTAAAAACACTTCCAATGAGGATAAAACTTCCATTGATGATATTCCTGATCTTATCGATGATGAAAATGAAATCGATATTCCATCCGTAGACAATATAAAAATAGAGGATAAGAATCCTAATGTTCCTAGAAATAAGGACATTAATAAGGATATAAATAAGAATAAAAGCAATGAAAAAGATGAAAATACTGATATTCCTATAAAAAGAAATATCAAAAAAGAGGAAAAATCTCAAAACAAACAATCAAATACTCATATAAAGCACGAAAAAGAGAAAAAATCTAATTTAAAACCTCAAAGAAGTACTAAATTCAATTCATCTAAAGATGATGTTTCCTCTAAATTTGAAGGAAATTCAAAAGATAAAAAAACTAAATCTAAAGATAATTCTTCAAATAAAAAAGGCATTCTTGATGGTGAATTTAAAGTAAAAGAGAATTTTGCTGGTTCTAATAAAGCAAATAATACTCCAAAGGAGAATAGGAATAATGGAAATACTATGGCAAAATCTCTTATGAATAGATTAAGGAATATAGGGGATGAATTAGTAAATAATAGGCAAAATAATGGTTCTCAAAACATAGATGGGTCTGAAAAAGCTCAAAAATCTAAAAAAGAGCAAATTAAAAAGTCTAATGAACCACAAGTTGAAAAAACAATTCCTCAAAAAGAGGAAAATAAGCCTATTGAGAAAAAATCAATTGAAAGAGAACGGCTTAAAGAGGAACCTGTTGATTTAGAAACAAATAACATTCATGATCAAACTTATGAGAATGTGAATGAATTTGAAGAAAAGGAAAGTATTATTAGTGATGATGATATAGAATATACTACTGAAGAAAATCTTGAAGTGGATATTAAAGAAAACATTAAAGAGGATAATAAAGAAATATTCGAAGAAAAAGTCGAAGATGAAATTGATGAGGATATCAAAGGGGCACCTGTATACAGTTTTGATGAAGAAGACGAAGATGATGATGTAATTGTATACAGCCTTGAAGATGATATCGAAGATGACATAGAGGATATTTCAGAAGATATTATTCAAGAGTTAAATGAAGAAGATTTAGAAACTAATGAATCTGAAGGTATTGAAAACATGAGAGAATATAAAGCTCCTAGAAGAAAGAAAGATGATGATGCATTTGATGATGCTCCAGATGTTATTGTTCCTATTAGCGCTGAAATTAGAAATAATAATCATAATAATTCTTATGGAGAAGATGGAGATTATATTTCTCCAATCGATAATGATGAATTTGAAGAGTTTTATGAGGAATCTAAAGATTCAGTCAATGAAATAGACAATGCCCAATCAAATGATCATTCTCAAGCTCAAGATGAATCTTTCCATGACCCTAATAATCCGGAAAGTCCTTATTATTATAGTGCAGTGGGAATAGATAATGCTCTTAAAAAGAATGCTGTTCAATATCCTAGAACTAATGATAGAAATAAGACAGGCCTTGCTGGAACAGTTAGCAGCCTTAAAAATGAAATGTTATACTTAAAAGCGTCTATGGATGAAATAGAAAATCCGACTGAAAGGGAAACAGTTTATGTAATAGACCGTAATGCTGATGATGAATTCTTTGAAGATCCATATGACCCATATCAAGAGCCAACTGTAATTGATAATACTCAAAAATCAGAAGAAAAGCGTTACGATTCATTATTTACATCTAAAAAACATGAATATTTAGATAAAATTGAAGAGTATACTAATGAATCTTCTAATGATTATTTAGGAGATTCTGCTGATTCATTTTTAGATGAAATTCCTGAATTTGATTATATTGATGAAGAAACAGAACCTATTATACCTATAAGTTCATCAATTAATCAGGAAACTGACATTTATGAAACCAATTCAGAAACTTATATTCAAAGCAATGAATCTATTCCTGACCATAGGACAGAAGAATCTATTATTTTAGAGGAATTAGGCGAAAAATTAATTGATTCTGATGACGAGTTTGAACATATAGATGATATAGAAATTGATGATAAACAATTTGAAGATATCATCTCTGGTGTTGGACAAGGTTATCAAGACATGGAAGATGAAAGAATAAAGGAAACTAATGTTCTTAGAGCAGTAGATAATACAAGACTTACTCCTACTGGTGAATTAAGCGATTATATTGAAGACTATAAGGAAATTGAGAACTTAATTATTCAATCCCCATCTGAAATCTATGAAGATGAAAAGAAATTGGCAACTGCTATTATGGATATTGTAGCTGCTGAAGGTCCTGTTCATGTAGACACAGTTATCCGTAGATTAAGAGAAGGTTGCGGATTATCCCGTGCAGGTACTAAGTTTAAAAATACCATATTGCAAGTAATTGATAGAAATGAAAATCATTTGCTTTTAATTAGAGAAAATGATTTCCTATTCATTGACTATGACTCTGTTAAGGTTAGAAAGAGAGTTAAGCCAAATATTGATTTAATTTCAGAAGTAGAAATTGAAAAATCCATTGATTTGGTATTAAGTTTTGAAAAATCATTGAAAGTTCAAGAGTTAGCTAAGAATGTTTCCAGAACTTTCGGATTTAGATCAACTTCCAAGAAGACTTCCAATAAAATCACTTTAGTCATTGATTCAATGATTGGTAAAGGAATTTTGATTAATAATAATGGTAAAATTGAATTTAGATAAATCAATTTACTATTTATTTTTTATATTAAATTTTTCCTATCATAAACTACTGTTTTTATTATAACTATCAAAATAATTAGGTATTTCTTTAATATTATTCATACTTATATTAAAATTTATATTTTAGAACTGTTGGATGTATATGCTTTTATTATTTTATATGATTTTAGCCATTTTATATTCATTCTCGTCTATTTTTTATTCATTTTTCTTTCTATTAGATCCATTATTTTTCTTATCTTATAATCTTCCAAAATGATAATTATTAAATTTCTTATAGTTATTACTTTTTTTATATAAATTATTATTAATATATTACTTTTTTCTTAATTAGTAATACATTATATTTTTGATAATTATTAAAAAAAGTCCAATAAGTATTACTATAAAATTTCAAAAAGTATTAATAAATTAATAATTAGTAATACTTTTTATCTTAATCAAAGTAATAATAAACTATAAATTTTTATTATTTATTAATAATAATTTATCATAAAGTATTACTCTAATAATTAATAATTTTTTTGTTTAAAGTATTACTATTTTATAAAATTGATAATTTTTAAATTTTTTAATTAATGATGCTGATAATTAAGAAATTCATTATTAGTTTCTTCTAATCAAAACATTTTCTTGATTACAATTATGGAAATTTTACTCCTGGAGATTATGAAGATGAAAAATTTCAAAATTTTTCTAAAAAAAATATTTTGGTTTAATTTCAAGTGTAAAATTAAAAAATTTAGCTAAAAATCAAAAATGCACTAAAATATTAAAATGATACTATTACATATACATCAATTGGTAATTTTTTTATACTTTTAAACATTTATTTTTCTAAAATATTTTTTACTTCGTTATACTGTAGTTTAACGAAGTAAATTTTTATAAAAAATCTTGAAAAAACAGCTCTAAGGAGTTCTTTTAGAAAAATATAAAATCGATTTTTTTAAAGGTTTTTATTGGATTATTTTCCAGAAAAATTAATTCTTAAATTTTTCAAATAAGGATCTGCAGGAAAAATATATTATTAATTATAATTTGCATCCATTTCTTAAGATCAGATAAAAAAAATTATAAAATTTAATAATTAGATTATTTTAATTAATACGAATGTTCTATAAATATAAAATCATTATTAGATTTCATAAAATAATCACAATTTTAAAAAAAAGTAATTTGTCTTAATTTTTACGAACTATTAGGTTGTATAAAAACAATAAAAAATAAAAGGATAATTTAAAATAATTATTTTAATTATTACGAATAGTCCAATAAATTATAAATAGTTTGAATTAATATAAATAGTTTAAATTAATTAAATAGTTTAAATTTATAAAAATAGTTTTTAAATATATAAATAGTTAGTAAAATATTAAATTAAATTTTTCAATATTTCGACAAAGAGATTAAAAAAAGATTAAAAAGGTTATAAATAAAAAAGAGAAATAAAATTAGTTTATCTCTTCTAATTCTTCCAATTCATCCTTAAATTTATAATCCTGGAATTGATAATACTTAAATCTATAAGGCATCTTAGCTCTTTTAGGCCTTTTTTTAGCTTTAGGTTTATTCTTATTTTTAAGCCTGTCTAATTGAGCTCTCTTCTTTTCCCTATTTCTTTGAGCTCTTTCAGCTTGAGTAGTAGCTAATAACTTTTTATTTTTTCTATGATGCGGAGAATTATAAGAGTTAGCTTGAACCAATCTTCTCCTGCTTCTGATTAAAGTGATTGACATTTTAAAACCTATCGCTAAAAATAATTAGTAAAAAATATAAAAGATCAATTATTTTTATTTTTAAAAAACTAGATTGTATTAGTTCTTTTATCTAAAGTATTTTGTATTTCATCGATTCTATCAACCACTACACGAATTGCTTGTTCACCGTTTCTAGTAGGATTAATACCTTGTTCTACTAATAATGCATCTCTAATATCTCTTAATCTATCAATGGAATCAATTTTCATTATAGTACTGTAAAACATAATTTTCACCAAAATAATCTAAATAAGAGTAGTAAAATTCTATATTATGAATTATATCTGTGTTTTAATTTTTAATTAAATACTATTTAAATATATGAATTTTCTAATATTAATAGTTATTAGTAAGTAAAATAGAAAAATTAGATTTGAAAGATAATAAAGATTTAAAGAAAAAGATATTTAAAAAGATTAAAACCAGAATTAAATTAAAATTAAAATAAGATAAAAATCATAAGAAAAAGAGATAAAAAAGATTAAAAATAAAAAAAGAGTAATATCTTAAAAGATATTACATTTATAATATAGTTACTTTAGATTGGATAGTATCAGCAACATATCCTAATGCAGTATTGGAATATGAACATTTCATAGTGTAAGTTCCAGAACTTAAATCACTTATAGTTGCAAATCCATTTTCATCAGTAGTTACCTTATATGTATCGATATCACAAGGGATTGTATTGTTTAAACCAATACTTAATCCTTTAACCGCATAATTAAGGAAGTTATTAGCCATTTCTGCAGCAGTTCTTCCATAAACATAATCCATATTATGATCATTTAAGTAAGTTCCAGGATTAGATAATCCTGTAAAGCTTAAAGGACTGTAATTATCATCATGAGCCCTTTTAAGCCAAGTGCAAGTTGCTAAATCAACTTGGGTTCTTGTGAATCCTAAGACTACTCTATTATCATATTGATTTAAATAGTTCTGATACCATTTGCTGCTCATATCATAAAACATACCACTGTCGCATCCTCCAAAGATACAGAAGATACAGGAATTTTCATAGCCATATTTATAAATATCCTTACAGTGTTCATTTGGACCGATATCATCATTAACTAAAACTTTATATCCTTTGGATCTTAATATTTGAGCTATATCGTTAATGAATTTTAAATCAGTTGCCTTATTGTATATGTTATCGGAGTCAATGATAATAGTTTTTGTAGTTATCTTATCTCCAGTTCCAGCAGCTTGATTACCATGAATGGAAGTTATGCTAACATTTTGATTAGCTATAGGATTTCCGTTTAAATCAGTTAATCTTACAGTAAACTCACCAGGGCCACTAGTCTTAATGTTTAATTTTGCAGTCACATTATTCAATACCTTAAGAGTTAAGGATTTACTTGAAGATTTATAACTAATAGAACCAGCATAATTTAATTTAACACTATATGATTTTACTGGAGAATTAATCTTCAATGATACTCTACCATTGGAATCTGTAGTTTTTGAGTATTTATCACCATTAAAGGTTATAACTACTTTTTGATTAGCTATTGCCTTATTGGAACTGTCTTTTAAGTAAGCATAGAAATACTTTCCTCTAACGACAGATGAATTTGCAACGGTGAACTTTGTACTAGCAACATAGGATTTCAATTGAAATGATTTTGTATAAGGTTTATAGTATCCAGAACCGGAATAAATGATTTTTGTAGTGTAATAACCCGGTTTATTATTAATCTTTAAACTTACTCTACCATTGCTATTAGTGGTTTTATAGAAATATTTATATCGATACTTACTATAGTAAAATTTAATTTTTACTGATTTGGATGCTAAAGGATTTCCTTTGCTATCTTTTAAGTAAGCATATAAATATTTACCTCTAATAACTGATTTGCTAGCAACTGTAATGTTAGTTTTTGTCTTATAAACATTTAATGTAAAAGACTTACTGCTTGATTTATAACTTGTATTACCTGCATAGGTAATTTTAGTTGTATATTTAGATGCAACAGAAGTTATCTTAAGACTAACTCTACCATTGCTGTTGGTAACTTTAGTGTAAGTCTTGCCTCTAAACTTTATCTTTACAGTCTGTCCTGAGATTGCTTTACCAGAACTGTCCTTTAAGTAAGCATATAAATATTTGCCTCTAGCAACTGATTGGCTTGAAACTGTAATCTTTGTAGCAGATTGATAAATATTTAATGAAAATGAATCATTGCTGGAAAGGTAATCTGAATCCTCATTAAAAGTTACTTTTAAAGTGTATTTACCTAAAAGTGAGCTGAATTTTAATGAGACAGCACCGTTATTATCAGTTGTTTTTGTATATTTATTGCCTCCTATATCCAAGGATAAAGTTTTTCCTGATATAGGATTACCATTACTATCTTTCAAATAAATATAAAGCACAGTACCTCTCTGTATTGAAGTTTTTGAGACAGAGATAGTAGTTTTTTCTTTGGAAACTTCTGTATTGGAAGTTATGTCATCTGAATCTGAACCTGCAGAATCACCGTTTCCATCATTTAAATTGGAATCTGCAGAATCTGTATTACCATCATCATTATTTGATTGGCCATCAGATAGGTTATCTGTTTGTAAATTTTCTTCATTTTGATCTTCAATCAAATCAGAAGAAATTACATTGGTATTGTCAACTGAATCCATTCCTATAACATCAGCTGAGTTTATACCAGTTAAATCATTGTCATTTATTTCATTAGCTGATATTGCATTAATACCCAAGAACAATATTAATACTAAAATCAGGGTAAATTGTATCCTTTTCGATATATTTACACCTCCATTTTGAAATAAATTGTTCGTATAAACTATATTGTTTTTAAATTCTTGTACTTAAAAATTTATTTTTTATCTTATATATACTTTTAGTAAAAAATGGGCTTTTTTTCAAAAAATAAGCACAATATGTTATTATTTGGGAAAATAAATAACGGATATCCATTTTTTAAAATTCATTTAAAAAGCAATTAGTTTTTCTATTTAAAAACTAATATTCAATAATTAATTAAAATGTCTATTTTTCAATAAAAACAATTATTTTTAAGTTAAAATAGAAATAAAGCAATTTAAGAAAAAATCATCATACATGAATGAATCGATTAAAGATTAACTTGTTTTTTGTTATTAAATCTAATAATAAGCAAGTATAAAGTATTATTTTCGAAAAATAAGGATTTTAATAAATAAAATTTAATATAATTAATAATATATTATTATTTTAGATAATAAAATTTATTTCAATGTATTCCACTTATAAAAACTAATATAAATATTAAATTATAAAAATAAAAAATAAAATTAAAATTATTTTTAATGTTTTTGAGGAATAAAAATGAATTCGGATTTAAAAGAAATAATATTGATTTTCCTTAAAGGATTATTTATGGGATCTGCAGATATTGTTCCAGGTGTTTCTGGAGGAACAATCGCTTTAATTACAGGAATATATGAACGTCTAATTTCTGCTATAAGCAGTATCAGATTTAGCTTTTTAAAACCATTATTAAAGGCTAATTTCAGCGAATTTAAAGAAAAGCTAATCGATGAAATTGATTTTGAATTATTCATTCCATTGATTTTAGGTATTGGAATAGCATTTATTACTCTTGCAAAAGTCATCAGCTATTTGCTTGATACCCAAACAGCATATACATTTTCATTCTTCTTAGGCCTTATATTGGCTTCTGCATATATCCTTTACACAAAATTAGAGAATTTCAATATCAAATTAATCGTTATATCCCTAATAGGAATTATTCTCTCTTATATATTTGTAGGATTAAATCCAATTGCAGCTAATCATAGCTTGATTGTAATATTCATTTCAGGACTTATAGCAATATGTGCAATGATCTTGCCAGGAATCTCTGGGTCCTTTTTATTATTGCTACTTGGACAGTACCAATACATGCTAAATGCTTTAAATTCAAGAAATCTAGTAGAAATTTTTGTTTTTGGTATAGGTGCAGTAATAGGTATTTTAGGATTTTCCAAACTCTTGAACTATTTGCTTGAAAGGTATGAATCAGCTACAATGGCATTTTTAATAGGAATTATGGTTGGAACATTAAGGTTACCTGTTATGAAAATAACATCTACAATTCAAGGTTCCTGGATTCCATGCATTATTTTAGCTTTAATTGCATTTGTACTTATTATCGTTTTAGAGAAAAAATTTAAAAAAGAAGAATAATTGTTAATTAATTAAAAAAATGAAAATTATCCCTTAATTATCAGATTTGGTGAAAGAATGGGCTTATTTGACTTCATAAAAAAAGAAAAAAAGGACAAAAAAGACAAGGATAAGAAAGATAAAAAAAGAGGGGAAAAATCAATTGATTTCTCTTCAATAGACAATATAAGCCCTGAAGATTTAAAAAATGCTAAAGAAAAACGTCTTAAAAATGATTCACGTACTAAAGAAGAAATATTGAAAGATGAAACATTTAGAAGCGTCGCTATGAACCATAGCAACAGAAACAATAGAATTGCTGCAGTTATGGAAATGAAATCTCAAGATGTTTTGGAAGATTTAGCTATTGACAATAAGGACAGATATGTAAGAACCATTTCCGCTTCTAGAATTACAGACCCCAATATTTTAGAGGAATTGGCTTACAATGCAAAGTATAGCGATGTTAGGCAGATTGCTTTTGACAAATTAGGAAAAGTTAATCATGCCCTTGGAGAGATTGCCAAGTATGATAAAAAAGGAAAAGACAGATTATCTGCAGTTCGTGAAATAGATGATGAACTTGTACTTATGGATTTATGTTTAAATGCTAAAGATCAAAAAGTGAGAATGCTTGCAATAGAAAAGATTGAAAATAATCAGATATTAACTGAAATATTGAAAAATTCCTCTGACAATAAGATATTTAATAAAATAATCAATAAGGAAAGCTTTTGTGATGAAGAGATTTTATCTGATATTGCAAAAAGCAATGAATATGACAAGTTCATTAGGGTTGAAGCATTAAATAAGTTAGATACTAATCAAAATAATGAAACCATAAAAGAGATTGCATTCAATGAAATAGATGAGCATGTATGTTCAGCAGCAATAGATAAATTAGACTCAGAAGATGATTTGATTGAAATTGCATTGAATTCAAGCTATTCATCATCAAGAATTAAAGCTACTGAAAAAATCGAAAACGAAGATGTTTTAAAAGAGATTGGATTGAATGATACTGATAAGTTTGTTCGTATTGAAGCAATAAAACATGTGAAAAATGAGAATATTATTAAAGAAATATATCTGCAAGAGAAAGATAGCTTTGTTAGAAGTGAAGCTATTAAGAATATTAATTCTTTAGTTAATTTAATTGATATTAGTATCAAAGATGATGATTTAATTGTAGCTAAAAATGCTTTAAATAAAGTCATAAGCAATAAGGAAAATTATATTGATAATGGATATGATATCAAAGATTTTGAAAATCTTTTAAAGAATGTTGCAAACGAATCAAAACATGAGGAAATAAGTAAATTAGCAGTTAATAAGATTGCCAATGATGATCTTTTAATTGAAATCAGCAAAGAATCCATTTATTCCGATTGCCAAATGGAAGCAGTATCTAAAATTAAATCAGAAAAATTATTGGCTAAGATAGCAAAAAGCAATAATGATTCCAATATCAGATTAAATGCAATTAGAAGAATTAAGGATAAAAAGATTTTAGAAGAGATTGCAATCAGTGGCGAATACAGTGATGCACGTATAGAAGCTATTTCTAAAGTTAAGAATCAAGAGATATTGGTTGATTTGGCATATAATGATAATGATTCAAAGATCCGTGAATCCGCTTGTAAAAACATTCAAACTGTATCTGTTTTAGATGATATAGCTATTAAAGATGAAGATAAATATGTAAGGGAAGTAGCTAAAAAAAGGTCAGCATTGCTTAAAAAATAGAAATATTATGTAAATAGTAAATAATTTATAAAAATAGTAAAAATTTATAAAAATAGTAAATAATTTATAAAAATAGTATAATATAAGATTAAAATAGATAAAAAATTAAAAAACTTATTTTTAAAAAAATAAATTTTAGTAAATAATAGAAAACTATTATTTACTTGCATTTTCTTCAACTAACTCTTTTGCATGAGCAGTTATATTCTCGCTTAAGACTTCTTTTAGGAAATCTCCTGTATAAGTTCCAGATTCTGCAATCTCTTCAGGTGTTCCAGTAGCAATGACTTCTCCACCGCCATCTCCACCTTCAGGACCTAAATCAATGATATAATCTGCTGTTTTAATAACATCCAAGTTATGCTCAATCACTACAACAGAGTTTCCTGCATCTGTCAATCTGTTTAAAACGTTTAATAATTTCTTTATATCATCAAAATGAAGGCCGGTAGTAGGTTCATCCAATATGTATAATGTTTGACCAGTGCTGGATTTAGAGAGTTCTTTAGCGAGCTTTACCCTTTGCGCTTCACCTCCAGAGAGAGTGGTAGCAGGTTGTCCTAACTTTATATAACCTAAACCGACATCATATAAGGTTTGAAGCTTTTTAGCTATTCTTGGTACATTTTCAAAGAATTTCAAAGCCTCTTCCACAGTCATTTCCAATACTTCATAGATATTCTTTCCCTTATAACGGATATCCAATGTCTCATCATTGTATCTCTTACCTTTACAGACTTCACAAGGAACATAAACATCAGATAGGAAGTGCATTTCAATTTGTATGATACCATCACCATAACAGGATTCACATCTTCCTCCTTTCACGTTAAAACTGAATCTTCCAGGCTTATAGCCTCTCGCCTTGGATTCTGGAGTTTCTGCGAATAATTCCCTGATTGGAGTGAATACCCCTACATATGTAGCAGGGTTAGAACGTGGAGTTCTACCGATAGGAGTTTGATCTATTCTAATGATCTTATCGATATTCTCAATTCCTTCGATATAATCATGCTTTCCGGGATGCAAATACTTCTTATTGATGATAGTTGATAAACCTTTATACAAGACCTGATTGATTAAGCTGCTTTTTCCAGAACCGCTTACACCAGTAACACATGTAAAGACTCCCAGTGGAATATCTACATCAACATTTTTAAGATTGTTCTCTCTAGCGCCTTTAACAGTCAAGAATTTACCGTTTCCGTGTCTTCTTTCAGTATTGATTGGGATGGTTTCCCTTCTTGACAAGTATTTACCTGTAATGGAGTCTGGAGATTTCATTATCTCTTCTGGACTTCCTTCAGCGATGATTTTACCACCATGTTCACCAGCACCAGGACCTATGTCAATGACATAATCTGCAGATAAAATTGTCTCTTCATCATGCTCTACGACGATTAAAGTGTTTCCAATGTCTCTTAAATGCTTTAATGTGCCAATTAATTTTTTATTATCCCTTTGGTGAAGACCAATACTTGGTTCATCCAAAATATATAAAACCCCAACAAGTCCAGAACCTATTTGGGTAGCAAGTCTTATTCTTTGTGCTTCCCCACCGGATAAGGTACCAGAAGACCTTGACATTGTAATATAATCCAATCCTACATCAACAAGGAACTTCAATCTTGCCTTAATCTCTTTCAAAATCTCCTTTCCAATGAACAACTGTCTTTCTGTGAGTTCTAAATCCTGGAAGAATTGATAGCTGTCCTTAATGGATAAGTCACATACATCCATAATGTTCATATCACCTACAGTTACAGCTAAAACCTCAGGACGAAGTCTTCTTCCACCACAAACAGGACATTTGCGGTCACTCATGAACTTAGAGATATAGCTTCTGTTATAATTGGATTTGGTTTCAATGTATAATCTTTCCATTCTTGTAATTACACCTTCAAACTTACGGTTTACTCTGTAAGACCTGTTTCTTCTTTTGAAAGCAAATGCTACCTTTTCATTTGAACCGTAAAGAATAATGTGTTGCTCTTCTTCAGTTAAATCCTTGAATGGAGTGTCCATGCTAAAGCCAAAGTGTTCAGAGACTGCCTTAAGCATTTGATAATAGTAATTTTCCTTTTTAGTTGATTTTGACCATGGAACTATTG